>JAYUAJ010000360.1:0-1509 GCA_043741375.1 Hyphomicrobiaceae bacterium
ATACACATGCCGAAATACCAGGCCTCGGGCCAGCAGTTTCCGGCGGCGGAAATCAAGTGATAGGGTTCGCGTTCGATTTCCGCTGCGTATTTTTCGGCGCGGTCACGGAACTGGTCCTTCACGCCGAGGAGCAGCTCGGGAAGAGTTTTCAGTTCAGCGACGGTCGCGGCGTAGGTCTTGATCTCGCCGCGATGATGCAGAACCGACAGGGCCACGAGTAGCGACTGAATATAGAAATTTTCGCAGGAGGTGTCGTCCTCGGCGAAGTTAACGAGGGTTGCCGTCGCATCGCGGGCCAGGGGTGTGCCGGCATGGCCGACGAGACTCAAGACCTTGGCGCCCTTCGCCTTGCATAGTTCCACCAGCTCAACACTCTCTTTCGTCGTGCCGGAGACCGACGGAATGACGACGATCGACTGGGGCCCAAGCTGACCGTGACCGCCCGCCACGAGTTCGGCGGTGATGTCGGCATGGACCGGGAAAGCGCTGGCGCGTTGCAGCATCTGGGCCGCGGGCTGCATGAGAATGGCGGCGCCGCCGGTTCCGGCGAAGAACAGATTGCGGGCACCCTGGTGGAGCCATTCGCCGATGATCGCGTCGATTTTCCCCGCCAGCGCCACGGCACCCGACTGAATGCCGATGTAGCGGCCGCGATCAAGTTCAAGCATTGCGAAGATCCCTCATATTTTGCCGTTGCCTCACGGCGCAGGAAAGACGAAAACCGGCCACCTTGCAATTGCGACAAAAATATTTCGGCCTGACCTCCGGCGAGCTGGCGATATGCGTTGGCATCGGCTTTGCCATGGCGGCGGCGGTGTTCTTCATGGCATCTCCGTTCGTCGTCGTCTTAGCGGCCTGGCTTCTCGGCGTGTCGATGGCGCTGATCACGCTGGTCGATCAGCGCCAATTCCGAATACCGGATGTGCTGTCGCTTCCCATGCTGCCAGTGGGACTCGCCGTTTCCTATGTGCTTGATGCTTCAGCACTCGCTCACAACGCCTTCGCGGCGCTGCTGGGCGGTGGCTTCCTCTACGGTCTCAATCTTGCCTACAGGCGGCTGCGCGGGGTCGATGGGCTCGGCATGGGCGATGTCAAACTCATTGCCGTCGCCGGGGCCTGGACGGGGCTTACCGGTCTGCCCTTGGTCATGTTGCTGGCAAGCTGCGGCGCCCTGACTTCATTGATGCTGCAAAAATTATTTGGGCTCCAGCGGCACCATACCTGGCGGACAGCCATTCCCTTCGGCAGCTATCTGGCGCCGTCCATCGCGGCCGTGTGGCTTCTGCAATCGATCAGGTAAGCCGGCGCAATCCTGCCCTGGCAAGCCGGGAGCGGTGCTTTCGTCAAGGCTTGCGGCGGCGTTCTTTATCGCGCCCAGAACGATGATTGTTTCTGGCGCGCCAGACTGGGAATTGAGCTTCATGGCAAAGGAATGGCTGGGCAGGACGCGCGTCAGGGCTTCCGCCAAGGTCACACCAACCAAACGGATGGGGCCGACTGATTCCTGCG
>JAYUAJ010000361.1:0-3853 GCA_043741375.1 Hyphomicrobiaceae bacterium
AGACGATGCGGACATGACCCTCGTGCAGCTCCAGCTTTGGCGCCTTGAATTGTTTCATCAATTGATGGTCATGGGTGGCGATGATGACCGACGTGCCAAGCCGGTTCAGCTCGATGAACAGGCGCAGCAGACGGCGCGCCATCTGCGGGTCGACGTTACCGGTGGGTTCGTCCGCGAGCAACAGTTCCGGCTTGCCGATCACAGCGCGCGCGATGGCGGCGCGTTGTTTTTCACCACCGGACAGGACCGAAGGATAAGCGTGCATGCGCTCGCCCAGGCCCACCCATTGCAGCAGATCCGTCACGTCGTCCTTGTAGTCGCTCATGCGGCGCCCCACCACGCGCAAGGGCAGGGCCACATTCTCCCAGGTGGTGAGATGATCGAGCAACCGGAAGTCCTGAAACACGATGCCGATGCGGCGCCGCAACTGCGCGCGACGGGTTTGCGAAACGGTGGTAATGTTCTGGCCGAACAGGAGAATCTGTCCCGCCGTCGGCTGTTGCGACATGAACAGCATACGTAATAAGCTCGTCTTGCCCGATCCCGATGGACCGGTCAGAAAGTGAAATGAGCCAGGCCGGAGATGGAACGTGATGTCTTTGAGTACCTCAGCGCCGCGTCCGTAATGAAGCCCAAGGCCGTTCAAACGGATCATGGGCTGGGCTCCGCATGGACACGAAGCGATGATTCGAAATTGCAACGCATGCTAGGGGCACTCGGGAGGGCTCAAACGAGCTGGAAAGCCGGAAAGGACGTCTTACTTGCTCCACTTTTCACAAGCCATGTGATTACGACGATCTCATGAGAAGGTTCGGCCCGCTTTGACTATGATCATCAGTTGTCCGCAATGCGGCACGGCGTACGATGTGCCCGATAGCGCCAGTTTCATCGGGCGTAAGGTGCGCTGCAAGGCTTGCCAGTCCGTTTGGCGCGTCGAAGCGCAAACGGCGTCTGCGCCCGCCCCGGCCCCCGGCGAGCAGTGGGCGGATCCATTGGCGATGCTGAACGAGGGGCGGAACGGTGGCGCTGCAACACCAGTTTCGCTGCGCGCAGCGGCCGAGTCTCCCGCGCCCGGGCCGCTCCGGCCAAATTTCGGGCACCCGGCTGTGTCTGCACCAGCACCGGATACAGCCGCAACGGCCGCGCAATCGCCGGACGCCGCGCCGCCGGTCGATGCCGTTTCTCCCTCGATGGCAGCGTCCCTGGAGCGGCGGCGTCTGGCGCGCCAGCGTACCGAATTCGACCAGGTCGAAGCAGCCATTGACGCGGTGCGCACGGCGCCCGCCAATGGCGCTGCCACCTCAGCCTCGTCGATCGACGAGCGGGATCGACCGTATTATGCGCCGGCCGGACAGACCGGCCGTGACCAGTTCGCAGACACCTCCAGGTTTGACGATGGCGCGGGCGAGGATGTGTTAGCCGACGACGAAGAGGGTACGCCCGTCGATGGCGCGCGGGCTAGCCGTGCCGGCCTGATTGTGGGTTGGGTTGCTCTGGTGGCCGTGGTGGGCGGGCTTGCGGCATTCGCGTATGCCGGTGCCGACTTGGTGGTACGCGGGCTGCCCGGCACGGCACGCTACTATGCCGCCCTCGGTATGCCCGTCAATCCGCGCGGCCTGGAGTTTCGCGACATCGCCTATGAATGGAAGCTCGATCCGCGCGGCAAACCCGTAATCGGCATCAGCGGCAAGGTGACCAACGTTTCCAACGAACCGCGTCCGGTCTCCTCGGTGGTGTTCGCGTTCCTCGACCAGGATGGCCTGGAGCTGTTCGATTGGGCGACCTCGATCCGGGCCAAGGCACTGCCACCCGGGTCATCGCTGCCCTTCGCCTCCGTGGTGCCGGTACCGGCAGACGCCGTGCGCAAGGTCGAAGTCCGGTTTGCCAAGCCAAGGCGCTAGTCTTAGGCTGGTGTGAAGCGTCATTTCCACTCCGGACCGATCATGCCCGACACCGCCAAGCCGCCAGTCGACATCCAAGTCGTGTTTTCGGCCGCTCAGATCGCCGAACAGGTCGATGTGCTGGCGCGCAAGATCGCCGCTTCTGGCATGAGCAACCTGCTGGTGGTCGCAGTCCTAAAGGGGAGCTTCGTGTTCGCCTCCGACTTGATCCGCGCTCTGCATGCCGCCGGAGTATCGCCGGAAGTCGATTTCATCACGCTGTCGAGTTACCGCAAGAGCACCAAGTCCTCCGGACAAGTCGAAATCCTGCGCGATGTCGACAGCGAGGTGAAGGGGCGCAATGTGCTGCTGGTCGACGATATTCTGGAGTCCGGCCGCACGCTCGCCTTCGCCAAGGATCTGATGGTAGCGCGCGGAGCCAGGCGCGTGGTGACCTGCGTTCTGCTCGACAAGCCCGGCCATCGCGCTGCCGACGTCGATGCCGATTTCTGCGCCTTCGACTGCCCCGACGTGTTCGTCATCGGTTACGGCATGGATATCGGGCACCGCTATCGCGAGCTGCCGTTCGTGGGGAATCTGGTGCGGGGGTAGTGGGGCGGCGGCGACGTGAACTTCATTATGTCGCCGTTCCGCCCCGTATGCTAACAGCACCGCCATGACATTACCCCTCTCAAAACCCGCGTCCCGCCTGCTCACGACCATGCGCACGTCGCGGCCGGCGCCAAAAGTCTCGTTCGTGTCGCTCGGCTGCCCCAAGGCGCTGGTGGATAGCGAACGCATCATCTCCAAGCTGCGCGCCGAAGGCTATGCCGTCTCGGGCGATCATGCCGGCGCCGATGTGGTGGTCGTGAACACCTGCGGCTTTCTCGACAGCGCCAAGCAGGAGAGCCTCGACGCCATAGGCCAGGCTATGGCAGAGAACGGCAAGGTGATCGTCACGGGCTGCTTCGGCGTCGAGAACGAGCGCATCCTGAAAGCCTATCCCGGCGTGCTCGCGGTCACCGGCCCGCATCAATACGAGCAGGTGGTGGGCGAAGTGCACAAGGCCGTGCCGCCCCTGCACGATCCAAAGCTCGACCTGATCCCGCCGCAGGGCATCAAGCTGACGCCGCGCCACTACGCGTATCTGAAGATTTCCGAGGGCTGCAACAACCGCTGCTCCTTCTGCATCATCCCGCAATTGCGCGGCGATCTGGCCTCGCGGCCGGCCGCCAGCGTCATGGCCGAGGCCGAGCGGCTGGTGAAGGCGGGCGTGAAGGAGCTGCTGGTGATCTCGCAGGACACCAGCGCCTACGGCGTCGATATCAAGTATGCGGAAAGCTCTTGGAAGGGCCAACCGCTGAAGGCGAAGTTCTATGATCTCGCCGCCGCGCTGGGCGATCTCGGCGCCTGGGTCCGTCTGCACTATGTCTATCCGTACCCGCATGTGGACGCCGCGATCGAGCTGATGGCGGCCGGCAAGGTGCTGCCGTATCTGGACATCCCGTTCCAGCACGCCAGCCCGAAGGTGCTGAAGGCGATGAAACGCCCGGCGCATGCGGAAAAGACGCTGGATCGGATAGCGGCGTGGCGGAAAGTCTGTCCGGATTTGGCGATCCGCTCCACCTTCATCGTCGGCTTTCCGGGCGAGACGGAGGAGGATTTCCAACTGCTGCTGGATTGGCTGAAAGAGGCCCGGCTCACCCGCGTAGGCTGCTTCAAATACGAGAACGTCGATGGCGCGCCGTCCAAGGCGCTGGGCGAGCATGTGCCGGCCGAAGTCAAGGAAGAGCGCTGGCACAGGTTCATGCAGGCCCAGCAGAAGATCAGTGCGTCGATTCTTGAGGACAAGATCGGGTCGGAGATCGATGTGTTGATCGACACGGTGGACGGCGAGCGGGCGGTGGGGCGCAGTTACGCCGATGCGCCGGAGATCGACGGGTCCGTGATCCTGGAAGACGAGACCGAGGTCA
>JAYUAJ010000362.1:0-19897 GCA_043741375.1 Hyphomicrobiaceae bacterium
TCCACCGTCCGGCAAAGGCAATCCTCGTTCAATCGCTCGACCGAACCCTGGCTGGTCGTTATCATCGCGGCTCCAATTGCTGAACTCCCGATCCCCGCATCATATAGGACGCCATGGCGATGACCTACACTCTCTACAGCAACAAAGGCTCGGGCGGATTTGCCGTCGAGGCCGCGCTCGCAAAGTCCGGTGCCCCAGTCAGGGTCGTCACGATCGACTACAACAAGAACGAACAGCAGTCCGCCGCCTACGCCAGAATCAATCCAATGATGCAAGTGCCGGCGATGACGCTTCCGGACGGCACGCTGATGACCGAGTCAGCCGCCATGGTGATGCATATTGCGAATGCTTTTCCGGGTGCGGGATTGGCGCCCACCCCCGGCACACCGGCCCACGGTCAATTCCTGCGCTGGATGCTGTTCATGGCGGTCAATCTCTATGAAGCGGACCTGCGCTATTTCTATCCGGAACGCTATACGACCGATGCCGCGGCCGCCGCGACGGTCAAGGCCTCCGGGGCCGCGCACATGGCCAAAAGCTTTGCGGTTCTTGAGCGCGCGCTAAATCCGTTCCTGCTGGGCGCCGACTTGTCGATCGCGGACGTCTATCTTGCGATGCTGGCCAAATGGAGCCCGGCGCCGCTTGCAGGCCAAGCGTATGCGTCTCTCCTGGCGAACGTTGTCGCTGACAAGGACTACGGCCCGGTCTGGCAGCGACACGGGTTTGGCGAATGAGGGCCACGGGGAAAGCTGGCTCTGAAAACTGGTATCTCTTACGATTCCGCGCAAGCTGGAAGACTACGAATGGCGCTGGACAACCGGGCGGGCAATCCGGACATCTCACGTTCGACGGCCAAGCAGCCGCGCCGCCCTTCGGCGGCCGTTACCGGAGCGGCACGCGCATTGTCCAACACGGTCCACACATCCGCACGCGCCGCATAGTCCGGAAAGTTTGCGATTGCGCGCTCAAAGCGCCGCCGCACCTCGACCTCTGGGACATTGTGGCCGCCTTCGATGACGCGGCGGGCGATGCGCGTGAGGCAGATCTCAGGCGTCTGAACAAAGAACAGCAGCAACCGCACTTGCATTTTTGCCTTGCTGGCGGCCTCCAACGTCAGCAGATGCGTGCGGCCGGAGAGCGTCGTTTCGAGTGAGAACGACATCCGATTCCGGATGAAATCGCGCGTGCGCTCCAACGCCACGCGCGCCGCCGCTTGCCGCGCGACTTCGGGTTCAATCGGCGACAGGCCACGCGCAATCTCGTCGAGATTGACGAAATGCACCGAGCCCGAAATCGCCCGGATGTGCCGCAAGGCATAGGTCGTCTTGCCAACGCCGTTGGGGCCGGCAATCAGCCAAAGCGTCGGCGCGGGCGTCATGGGCTACACATCCAAATTCGCAACGCTCAGCGCGTTTTCCTGAATGAACTCGCGGCGCGGCTCGACTACGTCGCCCATCAGCTTGGAGAAGATTTCGTCCGTCTCGGTGAGATCGACCAGTTTTACCTGCAGCAGCGTGCGGGCGTCCCGGTCCAGCGTGGTCTCCCAAAGCTGCTCGGCGTTCATCTCGCCAAGACCCTTGTAGCGCTGCGTCGAGCCGAGGCCCTTCTTGCCGGCGGCGAACACGGCCTCCAAGAGTTGTGTGGGCGCATGAATGACGGTCTCGAGGTCCTTGCGCTTCAGTATTCCGGGCGCGCTATAGACCTCGGCAAGCTCCTTATGCATCTCATTCAGGCGGCGCGCGTCCAGGCTCGAGATCAGGCCGCGGTCCAGAACATGGGCTTCCTTCACGCCGCGCAGTTCGCGCACGAACGACAGGCCGTGTTCGGCGGTCATACGGCCGGTCCAGCGGCCATCGGTTTCGTCCGCCAAGAGATCGAGCCTTTTAGCAATGGCGGCCGCCACTTCGTTGGCCTTGCCGTCGCTGACGAAGGCCGTGGGATCGAAACCGCCCGCAATGGTCGCATGCTCGATGATAAAGCGGGGATAGCGCGAGTGCATGCCCGACATCAGTTTCTGCGCGATCCGGACGCGGTCCACGATCTGGCGCAAATCCTGACCCGAGCGCACTTCGCCTGACGCGAGCGTGAGGCTGCACTCGTCCAGCCCCGCCTCGATCAGATAGTCGTCCATCGCGTTCTGATCTTTGAGATAGGTCTCGGACCTGCCGCGCGCCACCTTGAACAGCGGCGGTTGGGCGATGTAGAGGTGGCCCTTGTCGATAAGATCCGGCATCTGACGATAGAAGAACGTCAACAACAGCGTGCGGATATGCGCGCCGTCAACGTCGGCGTCGGTCATGATGATGATCTTGTGGTAACGCAGCTTTTCAAGCTTGAAGCCATCCTTCTCGTCGCGCCCGATCCCCGTCCCGAGCGCGGCGATGATGTTGGTCACCTGCTCGGAACTCAGCATACGGTCGAAACGCGCGCGCTCGACGTTGAGGATCTTGCCGCGGATCGGCAGCACGGCCTGATACTCGCGCTTGCGGCCCTGTTTGGCGGAGCCGCCAGCCGAGTCGCCCTCGACGATGAACAATTCCGTATTCGTTGGATCACGGTCCTGGCACTCGGCCAAACCGCCCGGCAGCGAGAAGGCGTTCATCACCCCTTTGCGCGAAATTTCTCGCGCCTTGCGCGCCGCCTCGCGGGCCGTGCACGCCTCGATCACCTTGCGCATGATGATCTTGGCCTCGGCCGGATGCTCCTCGAACCAAGCGCCCAACTGATCGCCGACGATGTTTTCCACCACCGGCCGCACTTCCGATGACACCAGTTTGTCCTTGGTTTGGCTGGAGAATTTCGGGTCCGGCACCTTCACCGAGAGCACGCAGGTGAGCCCCTCGCGGCAGTCTTCGCCGGTCAGATCGAACTTCTCCTTTTTGGAGCCGCCCGACCCATTCTCGCTGGCGTATTTGGTGATCATGCGCGTCAGGGCGGCGCGGAAGCCGGCGAGATGGGTGCCGCCATCGCGCTGCGGGATGTTGTTGGTGAACAGCAGCGTGTTCTCGTGATAGCCGTCGTTCCAGGCCAGCGCCGCCTCCAGGGTGATGGTTTTCGGCGCGATGTCCTTGTTCTCGGACGTCAGCGTCTGCTGGCCTGTAATGACGATCGGATTCTCGATCAGCTGCTTACGGCTCTTATCGAGATGCTTGACGTAGGCGTTGAGGCCGCCCTCGTAATACAGGGTCTCGACTTTTTGCGGCGCATGCCGATCATCCGTGATAATGATCGTTACGCCGGAGTTGAGAAAGGCCAACTCGCGCAGGCGGTGCTCCAGCGTGTTGTAGTCGAACTCGACTTTCGTGAACGTCTGCGTCGAGGGCAGGAACGTCACCTCTGTCCCGCGCTGTCCCTTGGCGGACCCGCGCTCCTTCAGCGGCGCGTCGGGCACGCCGTCGCGGAAGCGCATGTGGTGCTCGATGTCATTGCGCCAGATGGTGAGGTCGAGCCAAGTCGAGAGCGCGTTGACGACCGTGACGCCGACGCCGTGCAGACCGCCCGAAACCTTGTACTCATTCTGGTCGAACTTTCCGCCCGCATGCAGCTTGGTCATGACGACCTCGGCGGCCGAGACACCGGATTCCTTGTGGATGCCGGTTGGAATGCCGCGGCCGTTGTCATTGACCGTGCACGACCCATCGGCGTTCAGCGTCACCAGCACGCGGTTGGCGTGACCCGCCAGCGCCTCGTCGATGGCGTTGTCCACCACCTCGTAGACCATGTGGTGCAGGCCCGAGCCGTCGTCCGTGTCGCCGATGTACATGCCGGGCCGTTTACGCACGGCGTCGAGGCCTTTCAGCTCCTTGATGGAGTCCTCGTTGTAGCTCTCGACGGGGGCCGATTTGGCGACGGCTGACTTGCTCATTGTGGTGGATTTCTACTTTTCGGAAGGAGCCGTTCGACGGCGGAGATTCTGTTGCGGTTGTATAGCACAGGGCGGCCCGAAACCGAAACGAATGCGGTGCCGGAAAACAGGCATTTCGCCTTTAATTTCAGGGGATATCGCGGCTTAGGTGAGGTCCTTGCATCAGCCTGCGGATATCCAGGAAATGCGCGTCCCCATCGAGCGCCCGGAACGGCTCGGGATCGGTGCCGGTGAGCCAGGCTTGCGACCCAAGCGTGAGCAGCTCGGAAAACAGCGCGGCGCGACGATCCGTGTCGAGATGAGCGGCGATTTCGTCCAGCAGCAGAATGGGCGCAAGGCCGTCGCGGCGCTGGCGCAGCAGGGCGGCGTGACCGAGCACGAGATTTATGAGAAGCGCCTTTTGCTCCCCGGTTGAGGACAGCCGCGCCGGCATGGCCTTGGGGCCGTGGCCGACGATCAGATCGGACAGATGCGGGCCTTCCAGCGTGCGGCCGGCGGCGCGGTCGCGGGGGCGCATATCGCGGAGCAGGCGAACGTAGCCATCCTCGACGTCGACGGCGGGACGGGCGGCGAGGTCGTCCTCCAGCCGGCCTTCAAGCGCGAGATCGGCCCAGGGGAAGGGGGAATTCGGCGTCTCAGCCCGCCGCGACGCGATTGTGGCGATGAGTTGCGCCAGCGCCTCGCGCCGGGCCGCAGCGATGGCGACGCCCATTTCGGCCATCTGCAGTTCGATGCCGCTGAGCAGCGCCGGCGCGGCCCCATCTTCCAGCGCTTTGTTGCGCTGGCGCATGGCGCGTTCGAAATGACCGATGCGCGTGCGATAGGCGGGATCGAAACCGGCGATCAGCTTATCGAGGAAGCGGCGCCGTTCGCTGGCTGGACCCGTGAACAGCCCATCCATTGCGGGCGTAAGCCACAGCAGCTCGACGTGCTCGGCGAGCGCGGCAGGCGAGCGGTTCTCGCCATCAATGCGCACGATGCGCCCCGTGGCGGCGGCAGTCGTCCCGATACGGACGGTTTCCTCACCCGAATGCACCAAGGCGCTGATGGTCCAATCACTGCCCGCCCCGATACGCGCCAAATCGGCATAGGGCGCGCGGCGCAGGCCCGGGCCAGGGGCGAGCAGCGATACGGCTTCCATCAGGTTGGTTTTGCCCGCGCCATTGGGGCCGGTGAGCACAATCGGCTCGGGGCCAAACGTCACATCCAGCGCGGCGTAGCTGCGAAAATTGGCGAGCGTCAGCCGCTCGACCCATTGGCCCGTCACGTGGGCACCACTGAGGCGGGATGGTACGTAGGGTGCAATAGGCCCCCCTTTTTTTCTTGGGGCCGTATTGCACCGATGCACGCACCGCTACCCGTGGACGGTGCAATACGGCGTCGAAGAAAGAGACGCCTATTGCACCCTACGACGTCGCCATCGATCATCACACGCGCATCGGCATCAGCACGTAGAGCGCGCCCTCGTCGCTTTCATCGCGCACGGTGGTGGGAGAGCCGGCGTCCGACAGGAAGAGCTTCACGGTGGAGCTTTCCAACTGCGCTGTGATATCGAGCAAATAGCGGGCGTTGAAACCGATCTCCAGTTTGTCGGCATCGTAGTCGACCGGGATCTCTTCGGTTGCGCTGCCACCATCAGGATTGCTCACCGACAGCACCAGTCTTCCCTGCTCGATGGCGAGTTTCACGGCCCGGCCGCGCTCGCTGGAGACCGTGGCCACGCGGTCCACGGCCGCCGCGAACTCCGCGTTGCCGACCATCATGACTTTATTGTTCGCCTGCGGAATGACGCGCTGATAATCCGGGAACGTTCCATCGATCAGCTTGGACGTCATGACGACCTTGTCCGAGCCCGTCTCAATCGAGAACTGGATTCGCGTATTCGACAGCGCGACCCGCACGTCGCCATCGACGCCTTCCAACAGCTTGTGCACTTCGTTCACCGTCTTGCGCGGCACGATCACGCCCGGCATGCCCTCGGCGCCGCGTGGAGCGTCGACCTCTATCTGCGCCAGACGGTGGCCGTCCGTGGCGACCGCGCGCAGGACCGCCCGTCCCGACGATTGAGCCGTATGCAGATAGATACCATTGAGATAGTAGCGCGTTTCTTCCGTCGAGATGGCAAAGCGCGCTTTCTCGATCAGGCGCTTCAGCTCATGGGCCGGCAATGTGAATTCATGCGGCATCTCGCCGGCGCCGATATCGGGAAACTCGTCGGCGGCGAGTGCGGGCAGTTGGAAGCGCGCGTGGCCGCACACGAGTTGCATGCGCTCACCGCCGCCCGCTGATTCCAGCGTGATCTGCGCGCCGTCGGCGAGTTTGCGTACAATATCGTGCAGCAAATGCGCTTGGATGGTAACCGCGCCCGCTTGCGTGACGTCGCCGCGCACACTTTCCAGCACTTCGCGTTCGAGGTCGGTGCCCTTCAGGGAAACCGCTCCTTCGGCGCTGGCGCGCAACAAAACGTTCGACAGGATCGGAATGGTCGTGCGCCGTTCAACCACGCTCGCCACATGCGAGAGGGCGGCAAACAGCTGGCTGCGCTCAATCAGCAATCGCATTTAAGAGGCCTCGGGTAACAATAACGCGAAAGGCCGCCGGGAAACCCGAACGGATCGAAAAGTTTAGGCAATCCGTTTAGCAGGCGTACGATTCCCCGCAAAAACAAAAATGGACCGGCCCCGCACCCGAAGGCCGGCAACCGGTCCACGCTTGCGCCAAGACACAGCGTCCGAGAGGATATGAGCCCTCTCCCCCTGGACGCTCGCTGGCGCTCCCCGCTAACTCTTAGTTGGGCCCGGCTATCAGCCGGCCAGCATTTTCTTGAGGTCTTCGATCTCGGCCCTGAGGCGCGAGTTGGTCTTCAGCTCGCCATCGATCTTGCGGATGGCATGAAGAACCGTGGTGTGGTCGCGGCCACCGAAGCGGCGGCCGATTTCCGGCAACGAACGGGCCGTCATGGCCTTGGCCAGGAACATGCCGATCTGCCGCGGCCAAACGATCGAGCGGTGGCGCCGCTGCGAAAGAATATCGTTCTTGCTGACCCCGAAATGCTTCGAGATGACGCGCAGAATATCCTCGACCTTGACGCGCTTGGGTTCGATTCCCCGCATCAGGTCGCGAACGATGTATTCGGCCGTCTCAAGCGTGATTGGCGTGCCGGCAAAGTGGCAGGTCGCCTGCAGGCGCGTAATTGCGCCGTCGAGTTCGCGGCCGCCTTCGGTCAGGCGCTCGGCCAGGAACTCCAGCACGTCGCGGCCGACGTGGAAGGTCGGATCCCCGACGCGCTTTTCTTCCAGGCGCCGCTCCAGGATCTTCATGCGTAAATCATAGTCGAGCGGGCTGAGCTCAACGACGAGACCGCCCGACAGACGCGAACGCATGCGGTTGTCGAGCGATTCGATCTGCTGCGGCGCCTGTGCCGAGGCCACCACCACCTGCTTGCCGTTATCCAGCAAGGCATTGATCGTGTGATCGAATTCCTCTGCCGTGCGGTCGCCCTGCAGGAACTCGAGATCGTCGAGCAGCAGAAGATCGAAGCCGCGCACGCGCTCCTTGAAGGAGATCGAAGCATCTTTCTTCAGGGCCTCGACGAATTTGTAGCGGAAGCGCTCGGCCGTCAGATAGACGACCTGCGCGGTCGGTGACTGGCGTTTCACTTCCCAGGCGATGGACTGCAACAGATGCGTCTTACCCAGGCCCACGGCGGAATGGATGAACAGCGGATTGAAACGCAGCGGCTGTTCCAACACCGTTTCGGCGACCTGCTTGGCGGCAGCCTGCGCGAGGCGGTTGGAGGCGCCAACCACGAAGGTCTCGAAGGTGGCGCGCTTGTCCAGCGGCGAGCCCTGGAAGCCACTGGCGTCCGCGTTGCCGCCATCATTTCCGCCTACCGACCCGACCACCGACTGGATCGCCCCGGACTGACCGAAGGGCCGACGAACCGTTTCGGCCGGCGCTACGGGACGCGTCTCGGCGACGCCCGGGCGCACCGCGCGGCCAGGCTGGCGGATCGACAGATTTATGGACTCTACGCCTTCAACTTCGGCGCTGAGGCAGTCCTTCAACAGATCCGAATAATGGTTCTGAATCCAATTCTTCAGGAAGGGCGTCGCAACCGACAGGCTCACGGTGCCCTCTTGCATCGATACCGGCTCAACGCGGGCGAACCAGCTGGTATAGACATCCTCGCCAAGCGCGGAGCGCAGACGCGTGCGCACCCGCTCCCAGCGCCCATCCAGCTGAGCGTCCGGTTTTCCAACGATGCCAATGGCCGGAAACTTCGTCCCGCTTTGCTCGCGTTCGTGCATATCCTCAACCCCACAAGTTTTTCCAGACGGTTACGCCAAAAATCGAAGAAAAAGGCCCTCAAGAGCCGCCCGTCTTGGCAGCCCCACCTTTGAGCTTCGACACAAATGTACTGTTATAACTGCTACTGATACTCTGCACTATGCATAAGCCAGCCGCGCACAGCATGCTCGCGCGAAACCGCACCAAAATGCGGTCCAACTTGAGACGCTAAAATCCTAATGCGTCGCCATCAGCAACAAACGAATAGCTTCGGTGACCTCGCGGCCAACCGGGCCGTGCGTATCAGGAGACACGTCGGCCTCCCTTTGGGCAAAATCGGCTGTCCAATCCGGATCGAGCCGCCTAGTGCCAATTGCCTGCAGCTGCCCCATGCAAGGGACAGGCAAAACGCTCTCCAGACCGGCACCCGAGGTGCCAGTTGACATAAGCGTCAAATTGTAATGGTCAATGGGCGATCTAACGCCAGCGTCAAAACATATCTTTGACAACGCTCGAACCTCTCCTACTTCACGCTAACGGTCCCCGCATAGGGTACCGACGTCACACAACGCGTGCACGGGTTTGGGCCCGTAACGCATTCGGCAACGGCAAACGCCAAGTTTAGTGGAAGCAACGAACTTCCGCCCCAGACGCTATGCTACGCAAACACTGATTTGAGCTGTCAGCTGCAGAACCATCGGGCTGTTCGTTTCAGCCTTGCTTTGGTGCTGCGTCCCTTATTGCCAACCGCTCTAGAGGCTCTCGCCCCCGCTGAACCAAGTCATAGCACCAAGGGTTAATCTGTCAACTTGGCGGACCCGTCCGAACGACGCCACGGAACCGTCACATTTGGTTCCGGACGGCCTGTGGAAATCGCTCATCAGGTGTGGATAAAGGGCCAGTAAATCAGGCCTTTTCAGAACCGCCGCAAAATTTTTCGGATCGCAAACGCTTTCTCGAATCGAGTCGCCGATTTTCGGTTGCCAGACGTTAACGCCGGAGTCCTTTGTGGCGCCGAGCAAGGCGAACTGGGAGGGGGTCAAGTCGTTGACTCTTGGTCGATTCAAGCCAGACTCGCACCCCGTCTCCCGCCTTGCTTCGAACGTCCGTTTTTGACAATTTTGTCACAGGCACAAATTCTGTCGGTATATTTCTCAGGCTGCCTAATGGGTCGGCGGCGTGGCAGCAAGTTTGCGCACGGCAGCGGTTAAGCGGGCAACCTTACGTGCGGCGGTATTCTTGTGAATAAGCCCCTTCTGGGCGGAACGGGCGAGCGACGGCTCAGCCAGCTTCATCGCCTCGGCGGCCTTGGCGGCATCGCCGGCCAACAGTGCGTCTTCGACCTTGCCAACCTGTGTACGCGTCGCCGAACGCCGGCTCTTGTTCATCGCGGTGCGCTTGACGGCGCGACGGGTTGCCTTCTTTGCCGATTTGGTATTTGCCATGCCAGTCTCCAAATGACGCAACATCGGCGTTGCCCGGCCCATGCCGGACGCCGATGGCGATCCTGATTTCATTCAATGGGTTTTCGCCATGCGCACGCGAAGTCTGACGCGCGCCATTCCAGCTGATGCATATATCGGTGCGGCGGCCCACGGTCAATTGCCCGTGGACGGCGTTCCAACCGGTAGGCGAGCCGCTGGTTTCGGCGCCAGGGCGGTGTTAGACCACGCGTCATCTCAGCACCTCAATACCGGGACTTCCGATGGCTCACCTGCCGAACCTCAGCGACATCCGCATCGCGATTATCGGGCTTGGCTACGTCGGACTGCCGCTAGCGGTCTATATGGCGCGGCATTTTCCGGTGGTGGGCTTCGACATCGACACGCGCCGCGTCGCCGAGCTTGCCGCCGGCACCGACCGCACGCTCGAGGTGACGGCCGAGGAACAGGCCGCAGCCAAGGGCAACATCGGCTTCAGCGCCTCCGAGGCCGATCTTGCCGCCTGCAATTTTTTCATCATCACGGTGCCGACGCCAATCGACGACAGCCGCCGCCCCGATATGACGGCGCTACAGAAGGCCAGCGCCACGGTCGGGCGCGCCATCAAGCCGGGAGGCGTGGTGGTCTACGAATCGACAGTCTATCCCGGCGCAACGGAGGAAATCTGCCTCCCGATCGTCGAAAAGGCTTCAGGTCTGACCTTCAACAAGGATTTCTATGCCGGCTACAGCCCTGAGCGCATCAATCCAGGCGACCACAAGCACCGGCTGCCGAGCATTCTGAAGATCACGTCGGGCTCCACGTCCGAAGCCGCTGATCTGGTTAACGCGGTGTATGCCAAGGTCATTACTGCGGGCACGTATCGCGCCAGTTCCATTCGGGTAGCAGAAGCGGCCAAGGTGATCGAGAACATCCAGCGCGATGTGAACATCGCGCTCATCAACGAACTGGCCATGCTGTTCAAACAGATGGGCCTGGAGACGCGCGAAGTTCTTGCGGCGGCCGGCACCAAATGGAATTTTCACGGCTATCAGCCAGGCTTGGTCGGCGGCCACTGCATCGGCGTTGACCCCTACTATCTGACCCACAAGGCCCAATCGATCGGCTTCCACCCCGAAATGATCCTGGCCGGGCGCCGCATTAATGACGGCATGGCGAACTATGTGGCGCAGGATCTGATCAAGACCATGCTGAAGCGCAAAATCCGCGTCGATGCGGCCCGTATCCTGGTCCTGGGCTTCACCTTCAAGGAGAACGTGCCCGACACCCGCAACACCAAGATTGCCGATCTGGTGCGCGAAATCGGAGGCTTTGTGGAGCATGTCGACGTGTTCGACCCGATGGCGAACGCCGCAGAGGCGCACCACGAATACGGCCTGACGATCAGCAACGCGCTGCCAAAGGGGCCCTACGATGCGGTGGTGCTGGCGGTTAAGCACGATGCCATCGTGGCGCTGTGCGAGCGCGGTTTCGAAGGCCTGTTGAAGCCCAAAGGTGTCGTCTACGACATCAAGGGATTGGTAACGCCCGACCGCAGCGATGCCAGATTGTAGTTTCGCATTTCAAGAGTATCAGCGTACCCAATGAAAATCCTCCTGACCGGCGTCGCCGGTTTCATCGGCATGCACACAAGCCTGGCGCTGCTTAAGCGTAGCGATACCGTTGTCGGCATCGACAGCATGAATGCTTACTACGACGTGACGTTGAAGGAGGCGCGCCTCAGGCAGCTGGAGGGCAAGGCGGGGTTCAGGTTCATCAAGGCCGATATTGCCGACCGCGCCGCCATGTCAGCCCTGTTCGCCGCCGAGAAGCCGGATCGGGTCATCAACCTCGCAGCGCAGGCCGGGGTGCGCTACGGCGCCGAGAACCCCGCAGCCTACATCGACGCCAACCTGGTGGGCTTCGGCAACATCCTGGAGGGATGCCGCCACAACAACGTGGCGCATTTGGTCTATGCCTCGTCCTCGTCCGTCTACGGCTCCAACGCCGCCATGCCGTTCAGCGAGACCAACGGCGCGGATCATCCGCTCAGCCTCTACGCCGCGACCAAGAAGGCCAATGAGGGCATGGCGCATGCCTATGCGCATCTCTACGGCTTGCCCGTCACGGGCCTGCGCTTCTTCACCGTTTACGGTCCCTGGGGGCGGCCGGATATGTCGCTGTTTTCCTTCACCAAAAAGATCCTGGCGGGCGAACCGATCGAGGTCTTCAATAACGGCCGCCATGCACGCGATTTCACCTACATCGACGACATCGTCGAAGGCGTGGTGCGAACGCTCGACCACATCGCTGCTCCCGACCCCGGCTTTGACGCCGCCCGTCCGCGTCCAGATACGTCTCGCGCACCGGCCCGCGTCTACAACATCGGCAACAACCAGCCCGTGGAGCTGATGTACTTCATCGAATGCCTGGAAAAGGCGTTGGGGCGGACTGCGACACGAAAAATGCTGCCGCTGCAGCCCGGTGATGTCGAGAAAACCTTCGCCAATGTCGACTCGCTCGCCGATGCCGTCGGTTTTCGCCCCCAGACTCCGATCGAGGAGGGAATCCGCCGCTTCGTCGACTGGTACCGAAATTTTTACCATTTGTGAGTATTGTCTTTGTTCATAGTGATGAGCGGACAAAGAGCGAGCGCATGGCTGCGATTGTCATCTGGGTCGTTACGGTCGGCGTCGGGCTCGGCCTGCTGATCGTTACAGCGGCGATGAAAAAACTCGCCTTCAATGCCTTCATCTGCGCGCTGATCAGCATCAACTTCTGCATCTTGGTGCTGCGCGAGCATGAGCGGCGCATCACCATGCCGGGCGAACTTCTCGAGCTGATGGCCGTCAATGCCCGCTATCAGGGCTGCAATTGGCTCTGGATGAGCCTGGCGGTGCTGGCGCTGCATCCCATGTCGGCGAGCGGCACCACGGGCTACGCTTTGGGTGGGCTTGCCGCAGCCGTGCTGTGCCTGTGCTTCGGCACCCTGATCCGGCGCGCACTGGTCGATCATCCCGAGCGGGTGGGCCGATTCTTGCGCCTGGCCGGGTTCATGTCGTTGGCCCAGGTCGTGGGGGCCGGCGTGACCGTTGTGAGCCTAATCTCGGACGCCATGGGCGCGGGCGTGCGCTTCGATTGGCCGAGCTTGAACGTCATAGCCTTCAGCACTGTCGCACTGGCCGTCATCAGCACCCGCGCCCTGCTGTCATTGGCCACTGGCGTCGAAGCGCGCCCCACACCGGTCGCCGGTTCACCGGGTGCCGCGCCTGCTCCTTGGCATCCGCCCCGCGCGTCCTTGCGGACCGGTCGTTAGTCCAATCATCAGTGATGCAAGGCCAACGCCGTCCGCGCCGGGCTCGGTTCGGGCATCGCAATGTCGTCGGCCCCGGGTGCGACTTTGGCAAGCAGCGGCGGTTTACCGTCCGCGAGCACCGTGCTGCAATCGGCCGGTAGATCGGCCAGCGTCACGTAGTGCGGCGTGGGGGCCGGGGGCGCAACCGCAGCGACTGCGGGCTTTGGCGGCTCCTTGGGCAGCGGCGGAACGTCGGACGGCCCGGCCTGTGCCACCACCGGCGCGACGGGCTTGGCCACCCGCTTTATCCAATAATCCAGTTCCTTGCCACAGCCATCGTCGGGACTGGGATCGGCCTGGGGAATGCACGATTTCACGCCCGCCGGGCAACGCAGACGGATGTGGAAATGATCGTTGTGCAGGTAGTAGGCGCGCACCTTGGTCATCCAGCGGCGGTCGGATTGCGGGGCATCACACAAGGCCTTCTTGATGGTGGGATGGACGAAAATGCGTGCCACCTCGGGATAACTGGCCGCGCGCCGCAGCAGGCGAACCCAGCCTTCGCCCCAACGTGAGGCTATGACAGTCGCCCCGTCATTTTCAGCCAGAAATTCGGGCGCCACCGTCTCGCGCTCGGCGGCGTTATAGTCCTTGGCCGGCATTGGCTTGAACCAGATATCGACATCAAGGCCGGTCTGGTGGCTGGCATGGCCGGTCAGCATCGGCCCGCCGCGCGGTTGCGACATATCTCCGATCAGCAACCCAGTCCAGCGTTCCCGGTTGCGCATGTCAGTGGCGAAACGCGTGATGTAATTGACGAGTTCAGGGTGGCCCCAATTGCGGTTGCGCGAGGGCCGCATAATCTGCCACGCCGGCCCGGTGGGGGGCAGCGAGACGGCACCCGCCAGACAGCCGCGCGCGTACGATCCGACAGGCGCCGGCTTCTGGGCGCTGGATGGTGTCAGAACGAACCCGAACTGCGCCTTGGCCGGTATTGGCTCGGGCTTGACGACGGTGACAGCCGGCTTTACCGCAACCGCAGTGGCTACCGGATGGCTCTGGAACCAGCCCGCACGGCCATTGTAGGCGGCCGCCGGAACCACAGCGGTGGCTGTTAAGCACAGCACCAGCAGCGATGTTCTCATGATCCCAAACCTCGCCGTTTTCCGTTCCGCACTATTGTCTCGGAAGCCGTCCAACAGGACAAGCAGCTTTTTTGCCGGGCAGGCCGCCTACTTTTTGACCGCCCCGGTGGTCGTAGTAGCAGCCGGCTCCGTCGCGGCTGTCGACGTGGTCGCCTTTGGGTCGGCAGGCTTGGCGGGCTCTACCGGCTTGGGCGGCGCGACCTCCGAGGTGGCCTTTGGCGCGGCCTGCTCGGCTTGGGCGTCCCAGAACTGCTGCAGGTGCTTTTCCACGATCTGGTCGTAGGTGCCCGAGGCCTTCAGCTTATCGATGGCGTTGTTGACGTAATAGAGCATCGTGCGCGCGTTGGGATGGGTCTTGGCGATGATGACATGCAGCGTCAGGATCGACAGCGGCTTCTCGATCACCTTGATTTTGGATTGCAGGTCCAGGCGCACTATGGCGGCCCGGCCGGTCAGCTCGTTGATCGGAACAGCGTCAACGCTGCCATCCATCAGCAACTTCAGGCATTCCTCAACGGTCGGCGGGTTCAGAAGCGTGACTTTCTTACCCTTGATCCAGTTGCGGCCCTTGTCGTCCAGATCGAAGGTCCAGTAGCCGGCCGGACGGCACAGCCGCTTGCCGACCAGTTCGTTCTCGTTATCCATCTTGATCGGCGAATCCGCCTTCAGGAACACCAGCACCTGCTCCTCGAACACCGGCGTTGAGAAGAAGAACTTCTGGCAGCGGAATTTTGCGTTGGTATCGAGATCCTCGAAGGCCTGGCAATTGGGCTTGTACCAGGGAAAGCCCATATCGAAGGCGCGCGTCGAGAGCAGCGGGTTGAGATGGGCCGACCAGTCGTTGACCCAGGAGACGGAATAGTCGAAGGCGCCGCCGGCATCCTTCTTGGTCTGCTCCATGGCCTGGTTGACGATATCGGTTACCATGCCGCCGTTCGGCAGCGAGCTATCGGTAAATGGCGCGTAGTCGGTGGCGGTCAGAAACTGAATGCGCTTGATCTCGGAGGAGAGCACGGGCGCCTGCTGCTCCTGGGTGGGCGCCTGCGCCTCGACCGTTGCGGCATCGGGAAGCTTTGGCTGCGCGCCGCCAATGCAGGGGATGCGGATGGCCAAGCCGGGCACCAACAGCGAATTGCCCGATCCGAGCCGATCCTGATTGGCATAGAAGATAATCGTCCATTGTGAGGACTTGCCGTAGGCGCGGGTCGCAATCTTTGCCAGGCTGTCGCCGTCCTGGACGGTATATTCGGCGCCGCAGGATTGCGCGTAGGCCGCCGCCGGTGCGCCTAGGAGCGCCGCCAACAGGCCTGCCGTAGATAGGAGTGACCGGATGGACCACATGGACGAATTCTCCCTTTGCTCAGCGTTTGTTCTAAGAAACCCGCGGCGCTGTGAGCGCGCAAAGATCGCCTGACCCTTTTCGCGCCACTGCCGTAAGTTCCCGACGAAGAGCAGCCCTTTGGGTATTCCTTAAATGTGTCAGTCGCTACAAGGGTCTTTGCGGCCCGCACCGCACCCCGGACGCCTTGTAGCGCTCCTCCCATTCCCGCAATATTGCGGCCAGCTTGCGGCGGCACTGCGATTTCCTTCAACGCAGAATTGCAACGCCCGCCATGATGCCGCCCGCTTCGGCCGCTACCGACCCAATTTCGCCTTGCGGGCACAACATTCTGCAATGGTGTGAAATGTGACGGTCTGGGCTGCAGCCGATCGCATCTTTTCATAGGGAGCCTCCCGGCATGCGGCTGCGCAATCTCATCTGCCTTGTTGCTTGCCTGATGGCCTCGGGCATCGCGAGTGCGATGCTGGCGACCGGCTTGGGCGCCAAGACGGTTCGCACCCTTCCGGGCGTTATCGTCCGGCCGGTGGCGCCGCTCCCAACAGCCTTTGTTGCCGATGCCACGCTGTCAATCATGACCGAGGCGCTGCCAGCGACCGCCGGGAGCGACGAGGATAGTATCGGTGAACTCGCGCGCGCCTTTGCCGCCGCCGGCCTGGCGCGCATCCTGCCGGTGCGCGGCCTTGGACCGATCGCCAACATGCGCGATCTCTTACACATGCGCGGCATCGACATGGCCGTGGTGAACGCCGACATTCTCGCCTACGCACGCGCCACCGGCGACCTGCACGGCGTCGATACGCGGTTGAGTGCCGTCACCAAGCTCTATGACAAGACCGTTTATCTGGTTGCAGCGGCCGACGTGACCGGAATCGCCGATCTTGCCAAGCAGCGCGTCCTGGTGCCCGGTGCCGACAGCGATAGCTTTGTCACCGCCAGGGCATTGTTTGCCGAACTCGCGATTCCCGCCGACATTGCCGGCACTCCATTGGGACTGGCGATTGGAGACCTCGCCAACGGAAACGCCAAGGCTTTGCTGTTGACGCTGGAGGAAGACGACGAGACTCTGGCAACACTGCCGCAGGACAAGGGCTTGCACGTCCTTGCCATACCGGAAAATCCAGGGCTGGCCAAAATCTATGGCCGCCGCACTGTGTCATCCGACGGCACCAGCGGCCTGGCCCCGGCCAGTGGCGCGTCGACCGTCACCGTCGCCAGCCTGCTGGCAACGTTCAATTGGCGGCCAACCCATGCGCGTTTTGCCCCGGTCATGCAATTTGCCCGGGCGCTGCCCAAGATCGTTGACGATCTTCGTGTGATGGATCCGACTGGCTTCTGGGGCGGCCTGGATGGCCGGGCGGACGTGCCCGGCTGGCTGCGCTATGAACCGGCCCGCCCGTTGCTGGCAACGATTGTTCCCGCAGTGAAGCCGCTGACGGCCCCGCAAACAGCCAAGGTCGCGCCAAAGGCGAAAGCGCCAGCAACCTCGTCAGCCTTGGCCGCCATCCCGGCCGTTGTAGCCCCCGCTGTTGCCGCGCCCGAACCGACGCCGTCCCCAGCCACGACCACGGCAGCGCCGATGCCGGTCGATGTGGCGGCCTATGCCATGGCCATGCTGACCAATGAAAAGGAGTCCAAAGGCGGTTTGCTGGCAGAGATCGTGAAGGCGGGCCTGAAGGGTGATGTCGCCAGCCTTGACTGGCTACCCGACGCGGCTGGCACGCTCAAATGGCTCGCCAACGGCACATCAGCCCGCATCGGCCTGCCATTCGCCAAGCCAGACTGCGACCATGGCCGGGATCTTGCGCCAGGCGCGGCATCCCTGTGCGAGCATTTCGTGTTTTCGAGGCCGATCTTCCAATCCCTACAAGTGTTTTTCGTCCGCCACAGCTCGGATTTCACCTTCGAGCGCGATGAGCAGCTGATCGGCCGCTCGGTGTGCGCCTCCGCCGGTAGCGATTTCACCAGCTTGGACACCAGCGCCCGTCATTGGCTGAAGGACGATTTGATTACTTTGCTGCAAAGGCCCAACCTGAAATCCTGCCTTGAGGCGCTCGATCATGGCGATGTGGACGCCGTGCTCGCCGACGATCTGGCTGGACGGGCAGAGCTGGAGCAGCTTGGCCTGGCCGGCAAGATCGAAGTCGCGCGCCGGCCGGTGGCGACCTTGGACATCTGCGCCATCGCCGCCAAGGACAATGCCGAGGGCGTCGCTGCGCTGAAGCGGCTCGATACCGGTGTTGCCGCCTTAAAGGCCGACAACCGTTACTCCGACATCGTGCTCGGCCGCCTCGGACCGCAGCTTTCGGGCGACGTTCCGTCCGTGCAGTGACGGTCTGGCTATTGCCGTCAACCGCCCGTTAAGCATGTTCGCGCTAGGCTCGGGCGCTTTTCAAGCAATGCGAGCATCCCTCATGTCCGCCTCCGACCGCACACCGGGCACGCCCGTCTACGTCCTTGCGCTCACCGTCTGTGCGCTCGCGGCGTACGATCTGTTGCTGTTCTGTGGCCTGGGCGATGTGCGCCGGGCGTCAGATACCCTGCTGGTCGGACTAGTGCTCGCGATTGCGCTACTGTTCTGGCCGGTGTTTGCGCTTTGCCTCGCCAACCTGATGCGCCGCCAGGCTTGGCGTGCCCTGGGCGGCGTACTGCACACAGGTTGCATGGTCTCCCTGATGCTGACGGCGTTCGCCGATCCGTCCTCGATGCCTCTGCTGCCCGCCAGCACACCGTCGATCCTGCTCGCCTGGCTGGGCGGATGGTTGGCCGTTGAAGTGTCCCTGCTGGCCTCTGTGCAACGCCATCTGCAGGCCTTGACCGCGGCAGCAGCCGTGCCCGGAACGACGACCGCAGCCTGACGCATTCGCCCGTTTGCATCAGCCCGGCGCCGCGATAAACTGGCCTGCATGGCCAATTATCGCGCTCTCGATCCCGTCAAGATTATCGCAACGCTGGAGCAGCTGGAGCGCCGCATCGAGGCGCGCTTTCCCGGCTCTGGCCTTGGCAAACTCTGCCTTGAAGTCACCGATACGGCCCGGACCGCCAGCGCCAAGGCGGCGGCCATCGCGGCACCATCGCGGATTTTCCAGCTGCTCAGCCTGGGCCTGATCCTGATTGGCGCCTTGGTGGTCGGCGTCATCGCGCTCAATCTCGACTACCGCAAGAGCTCCGAGAGCATCTATGCCGTGCTGCAGGGCGTCGATTCTGCCTTCAATATCATCGTGTTGATGGGCGCCAGCATCCTGTTCGTGCTGCGCTTCGAAGAGAACAGCAAACGCACCCGGGCCCTCAAAGACCTGCACGAATTGCGCTCCCTGATGCACATCATCGACATGCACCAGCTGACCAAAGACCCGAGCGTCGCGGCGCTGCCCGGCCCCGCCACCGAGGCCTCGGTGAAGCTGCGCCTGACGCCGTTCGAGCTGGCGCGCTATCTCGATTATTGCTCGGAAATGCTCTCCCTCACCGCCAAGATCGCCGCCCTCTACGCCCAGAGCGCGCGCGACAGCGTGGTCATCGCCACGGTCAACGACCTGGAGCAACTGGCCGCCAACCTCAGCGAAAAGATCTGGCAGAAGATCGGGTTGCTGCAGCGCGAGGTAGCGCCGGCAGGTGCTGCGGGGGAGGCTGGCAGGGCCGTCGGCGAGGTGGTTAAGGGCGGCCCGTGACGGCTATATGCGTAGGGGCTGATAGCCAAGATTGTGATCACAAAACCGGTCTTGTGATCACAGAGATTTGCCGTGCGGAACCTTGTTATGGTCGTCCACGATCCGGTTGGTGTCGTCATGGACGCGGTCGACGTCTCTAACGTACCAATGGTTGTCGCGACGACACTCGGTAGCTTCCCGTGACCGCCCAACTCCCGTTGTGATGGTCTACGACGGCGGACGCGGCTTCGAGGTCGAGTTCGTGACCTTTTCGGGCGACACGATCGCCGTCGTGACGGTGGATGCGGGCCAGATTCGCGCGCTGGGTCCGCGCGAGATTGCGCATGCGCGCGAGGTGGCTTGAGCTAAAGTGTCTGACGACGGCGATCGCTTCTACTCTGGCCGGGGCACAACAGTCTTCGTTGAGCATCACCCACCACCCCATCCCCTTGCCCCCAACCCCCTCCCCGTGCGATCCCCTCCCCCATGACCGCCACCCACCACGACCCCATCGCGTTCACGCAGGCGCTGGTTCGCTGTCCGAGCATTACGCCGGCCGAGGGCGGGGCGCTGACCTATCTTGAGGGCGCGCTGGAATCGGCGGGCTTCCACTGCGACCGCCTCATGTTTTCTGCGCCCGATACGCCGGATGTGGATAATCTGTTTGCCCGCATCGGCCGGGGCGGGCCGCATTTGTGCTTTGCCGGGCATACCGATGTGGTGCCGACCGGCGAGGTGGCGCGCTGGTCGCATCCGCCGTTCGGGGCCGTGATCGCTGACGGCTATCTCTACGGCCGCGGCGCCGTGGATATGAAGGGCAACATCGCCTGCTTCCTGGCGGCGGCGCTCGACTTTCTCGCCGATCCCGACCGGCTCGGGCAGGGTTCGATCAGCC
>JAYUAJ010000363.1:0-8892 GCA_043741375.1 Hyphomicrobiaceae bacterium
CGCACAGCCGCTGGCGGCCGTGATGGCGGGGGCCTGCTGCCTTGCCGTCGAGTGCGACGAGACCCGGATCGATTTTCGCCTGCGCACGCGCTATGTCGATGCCAAGGCCAAGACGCTGGACGAGGCGCTGGCGATGATCGCGCAGTGGACGGCCAAGGGCGACGCGAAATCGGTTGGGCTTTTGGGCAATGCCGCCGATGTCTTCCCCGAACTGGTCAAACGCATGAAGTCGGGCGGCCCACGCCCCGATCTTGTCACCGACCAGACATCAGCACACGACCCATTGCACGGCTATCTCCCGCAAGGCTGGACCGTTGCCGAGTGGCGCGCAAAGCAGGAGAGCGATCCGAAAGCCGTTCAGAAGGCCGCGCGTGCGTCGATGCGCACGCACGTGGCGGCGATGGTCGATTTCTGGAATGCAGGCGTGCCGACGTTGGATTATGGCAACAATATCCGACAGGTGGCGAAAGAAGAGGGGCTGGAGAACGCCTTCGCTTTTCCAGGTTTCGTGCCAGCCTATATCCGGCCGCTGTTCTGCAAGGGCATCGGGCCGTTCCGCTGGGTGGCATTGTCGGGCGACCCCGAGGACATCTATAAGACCGACGCCGCCATGAAAAAGCTGTTCCCCGACAATGCCCACCTGCAGCGCTGGCTGGACATGGCGCGCGAACGCATCGCCTTTCAGGGCCTGCCTGCCCGCATCTGCTGGATCGGCCTCGGCGACCGCCACCGCGCCGGCCTGATGTTCAATGACATGGTCAAGAGCGGCGAGCTGAAAGCTCCGATCGTGATCGGCCGTGACCACCTCGACGCCGGTTCGGTGGCGTCGCCCAACCGCGAAACGGAGTCCATGAAGGATGGCTCGGACGCCGTATCCGACTGGCCGCTGTTGAATGCGCTCGTCAACACCGCTTCGGGCGCGACGTGGGTGTCGATCCACCATGGCGGCGGCGTCGGCATGGGGTTTTCCCAACATGCCGGGGTCGTCATCGTGGCCGATGGCAGTGAGGACGCCGCCA
Source organism: Hyphomicrobiaceae bacterium (assembly GCA_043741375.1). GTDB lineage: Bacteria > Pseudomonadota > Alphaproteobacteria > Rhizobiales > Hyphomicrobiaceae > JANYHF01. The sequence goes on from JAYUAJ010000363.1 coordinate 1,020, forward strand.
GACGGTTGGAGCGCGTCTTGTGGAACGACCCGGCGTCAGGCGTTTGGCGTCACGCGGACGCGGGTTACGCCGCCGCCATCGATTGCGCCAAGGAGCAAGGACTGCGTCTGCCGACGATCCTGAGGAATTGAAGTGGTGCGCTGCAAAGTCTCCCGCGAAAGAACAGGACTAGAACAATGGCTCAAGTCTTTGAAATCAATGGTGCCGGCTGCAGGACTCGAACCTGCGACCCCCTGATTACAAAGATGTAGTCGATAGCAAAAATTCAACAATATCAGTGACTTGAACGGGCGCCCCTTGCAACAATTGCCCCACAAATCACTACTGTGCTGCAGGGACCCCCGCAGAACTCACGCAAGGTCATGTGCCCTGGTCGGCTATTTTCGCCACGGATTGAGTCACGCAGTCCTACCGGGCCTTCTTCAAGTCGGGCGATATCGGCCTTGCCGCCGCTTCGAAGATCGTTCTTGCAGGATCGTTCGCCGTGCTCTGGACCATCGGGCGGGCGGTGCGCCGGGGGCAGCCGCGTGAGACAACCCATCCTTACCGCCACACGCTGGAGCGTCTTCATCATCGCCAGCCTGGCGATGAATTTTCCGCTCATCGCCACTCTTGTCACCTCGCTGAGTTCGGTCGTGCATTCGCCCCGCCCGACGTCTTTTCTTGTACCTTCCTCGAGCATTTAGGCGTTTGCCCGCGCGAGTTAGGCGCAAGTTCGCGCAAGAGAAGCTCACCTGCTTCCGGCCAGAGCTGGAGCATCAGTTGAAACGGTGAGTTGAAGGCCGCCGGCTAAAGTCGGGCTCGGCTTTTAGCTGCTGAGACCCGTGATCATGGACACGACCTCGTTTTTGCCGGTCGCTGCGGTCTGGCGGATGCCGATCTGCCTGCCGCGGCGCAGGACGCAGATCCGGTCAGAGAGCCGGAACACCTGGTCGAGGCTGTGACTGATGATCAGCACGGGCATGTTGCGGGCCTTCAGCGAGAGGATGATCTTCTCCACCTTGGCGGTTTCAGCGACGCCAAGCGCGGCCGTCGGTTCGTCCATCAGTACCAGCTTGCTCGCCCAGTGCGTCGCCCTGGCAATGGCGACACCTTGGCGCTGGCCTCCCGACAGATCACGGATGGTCGTCTTGACTGAGGGCACGCGCACGTCGAGTTCCCGCACCATGGTCTCGGTCTCTGCGATCATCCTAGCCCGGTCCAGGCGCCACAGCGGACCGGTCGTCAGCTCCTTGCCAAGGAACATGTTCATGTAGACGGGCTGCATGTCTGCGAGCGCGAGATCCTGGTAGACGACCTGGATACCGAGCGCCTGCGAGGCGCTGGGATCGGTCATGGCAACCTCAGCGCCGTCGATGAGGACGCGACCTCCCGACGGCTGATACTCGCCTGCGATGATCTTGATCAGCGTCGATTTGCCGGCGCCATTGTCGCCGACCAGCGCCACCACTTCCCCCGCCATCACATCGAGATCGAATTTTTCGATGGCGACAATACCGCCAAATTCCTTGCGGATATCGTGCAATGATAAGACGGGAACGTTTGGGGTGGTCATCGCGGGCACTCCTAGGGCCAATCGGCCGGACGGCCAAAGGCGTCGTGGATGGTCTCGACTTGTGGCTTGCCAGTGGCGAGCCCGGCCACCCCGACGACATAGGCGCGCGTGACAAATGCCTGCGGGCGGAAGCCGAAAACGACGCTGTCGCCGATACGCGGACGCATCGGCCCGGTTGCGTCGATCATGCCGTAGTAGTCGATTGAGGCCGGGACCGGGATGGCCACCAATGAAAGCGCGCTGGCCGCCGACGTGGGCTCGCGCGCGACAATGGCCTTGACCTGATAGTCCGGAAACACCGGATCGATGTAGAGGCCGCCGCCGAAGCAGAAGGCTTCGCCGCCGGAATAATGGGAGACCTCGCTGAGATAAACGACGGCGGGGAGTTCCGGCAGATCCTCGACGGCATGCAAGGGGGTCGTGCCGGTGAGCCCGTGGCCGGGCTCGACCTGCGTTGAGCCGGCGGCCGCCAGCATGGGCAGGATGTCCGCCGACACGGTGCCCGGCGTGTTGATTTCGAGTTGACTGCGTCCGGCCTTGCGCAACGCCGACGCCGCCCGCTCGAGCGTCGCCAGGTTCTGCGTCGGAACGACTTTGCGGCGATCTTGATCGAAGAGTTGCGAGGGGAACGTCGTGATTCCGGCAAAGCGTGCGCCCGGCAGTTTGTCGATGGCATCAGCGACGGCGAGCACGTCATCGGCGGCAAAGCCGCCCTCGTGGCCGCGATAAAAGTGATCGCCACGAGCGGCGATACGGGTCAGCATAAGTTGCGTGCGCCCGAGTTTGTGTGCCGCCAAACCCGCCTCGGCAGCCTTCTCCAAATTGAACACGGTCCAGTAGTCCGGCGCCAGCCGCGCCAGCGTATCGGCCTCGTAGCGCGGCGCCTGCACGAGGTGCCCGGCGTGGCCAAGCTGCATGCCCGCCCGCGAGGTCGCCCGCGCACATTCGAGATCGACCGCGACGGCCTTGCCGATGCCGCCACGCATGAGAGCCTGGCAGAACGAGGCATTGCGCCCCATTTGTTTGGTCATGGCGAAGACTTTCAGCTGGTGCGCGCTGGCGCTGCCGGCGATATGCCGGGCATTGGCTTCGACGGCGTCGAGATCGATGACGTAGCAGTTGGCTGGCAGCCGGCCGGCCTGATGCAGAGCGATGGTCTGTTCGACCAGGCGCGGATTGCGGCGGCGGATCAAGTCGAGGAACATAGGTGTCGCTCCGGGGTCAGCGGTTGGGTTCGCGCAGCGTCATGGCCACGGCGATCAGTATGATGAGGCCGCGCGCGATCATCTGGTCTGAGGGCTGGAAGCCCGCGAGGATCAGGCCGTTGTTCAAGACGCCCATCAACAGCGAGCCGATCAGCGCGCCGAGGATCGATCCGGCGCCGCCATTCAGACGTGTGCCCCCGACGATGACCGCGGCGATGACTGTCAAGAGATCGGCCTCTCCCAGCGTGTAGCGGGCACCGTGCAAGCGGCCGGCATAGAGCAAGCCGGCGAGGCCCGCGAGCGTGCCACTCAGCACCATGACGGCAAAGCGCACACGCAGCACACGGATGCCGGCGGCGCGCGCGGCCCGGGCGCTGTCGCCGGTGGCATGGATATGCGAGCCCCACCGCGTCTCGCGAAACACGAAGTAGCCGATAGCCACGGCGGCGATGGTCCAGAGGGTCAGCGAGGGGATGCCGAAAAGGTTGCCCGATCCAAACAAGGTGTTATACGTATCGTTTTCGATCGGTACGGACTGCAGGCCCGTCATGCGGCGCGAGACGCCGGCAAACACACCCATGGTGGCCAGCGTCACAAGAAAGGACGGCAGCCGCCCATAGGCGACCAGCGCGCCGTTCAGAGCGCCGATAGCCGCGCCAACGCCAAGCCCGGCAGCCGCTCCAACGAACCATGAGAAATCGCGCAAGACGATGGCGGTAAACAGCGCCGACACTGCAACGATCGACCCGATGGAAAGATCAATCTCGCCAGCTGTGAAAACGAACACCATGGCGACGGCCATCACCGTCACCGGAGCAGTCTGCTGCACGATGTTGAAGAGATTGGCAGTTGTCATAAATCCATCGTCGCGGAGCACGACGGCAAACACCGCGAAAATAAGCAGAAAGCCGACATAGATGATATAGCGGCTTGGCGGTATCTGCTGGATGGCGGAGATCAAGGGATGTTACCGGGCTATCGCGTCGGTTTGCCGAGCGAACAGAAGGCGCGGAATCCCACCACGTATGAGCAGCGGGATTCCATCCGTTAAAAGATCATTTGGCGGCGTCGAGCACCGATTTGGGCGCATCGCGATGCAGCGAATCCTGCCAGCCTGTGACGACGTTCTCCTTCGTCACCGTCAGCACGGGCGCGACGATGAATGCGGGCGCCTCCTTGCCCAGCAGTCCGTAGCCGGCCGTCGTCGCCATGGCGCGGCCGAGTTCATAAGCCTGATCGGCGGCGATCCCGGCCACGTTGCCGCCCTTAACCATGTCGAGCCCAACAGGTTCGGACAGGTCGAGAGTGACGATCTTGGTCTTGGTGTTCTTGGCTGAGCGCAACGCCGCCAGCACACCTTCAGCAGGCTCGGCCCAGGTGACGTAGATGCCGTCGAGATCGGGGTTCTTCAAGAGGATGGCGTTGCCGATATCCTCGGCCCGCGCCGGATCAGCGATGCCCTGCTCGGCGACGATCTTGATATCGGGATAGTCGGTCTCGATTGTCGACTTGAAGGCCTTGTCGCGCTGGTTCGTTACGTAATAGGCCGCATCGTGAAAGATGTAGGCGACTTTGCCTTTCTTGCCGATGGCGGCTGCCAGCGCGTCGGCGGCATGCTTGCCCATCTGGAACAGATCATCCGTCACGATGGCAACATAGTCTTTGCCCTGAACGAAATCCTTGGGCTTGTTGGACAGGAGCACGATTTTAACGCCTGACGCGACGGCGGGCTTGAAGGCTTCGGCCGACGTCACCGGATCGAGCGGCAGGGCCAGAATGGCGCTCGGCTTCTTGGCCAGAATGGTCTCGACATCGCTCTTCTGCTTGGCGGAATCAAAGCCAGCGTCGGTCTGCGCGACGACGGCAATACCAAGCCGCGCGAATTCGTCCTTGGCGCCGGCTGTGACGGCGTTGACGAAATCCGACGAGGTATGCCAGAGCAGCGCGGCCGTGAATTTGCCCGCTTTCAGCTTGCTGACCTCGGCATCCGTCAATGTAATGGCGCTGGTAGGAGTCGCCTTCTCGCCGCCGGGGCCTACGGTCTCACCGGCCAGAGCATACGGAGCCGTCATGAACGCCGCCGCCGTCACGATGGCAGCCAGAGTGGATTTCATCAGCATCGTCCTTCTCCTTTGTGGCCTATCGTCTGGCCGGTTGAAAAACTTGGGGGTCGAGTTCGCCGAAGCGGGCGAGAAACGCCGCGAAGGCGATGATGCCATCGCGATACTCTTGGAGGTCAACATGTTCCTCAAGCGTATGGCAGTTTGAGATATCCCCGGGCGCGCAATAGACGGTTGGGATGCCAAGCCGCTCGACCAGGAACGGCGCTTCGGACCAGTAGGGCGCGCCACGGATCACGCCACGGTCAGGCCGAATTGCCTTGATGGCTTCGGCCAGCAGCTTGACAGGCGCGAGGTCTGGCGAAACCTCCGTAGGCGTCCCACCGAATCTGTGATCGCGGCCAGCCGGATAGCTGAGTGTGAGCACAATCGCCGGATCGACGGGCGCGCTGCGAATGGCGGCGTCAAGTTCGGCCACGGCTGCATCGAGGCTCTGGCCCGGCAGCACCTTGAGGATGAGACTGATTCGACACTCTCCGGGCACCGCGATATAGCCGCCGCCATCAATTCCGGTGACCAGCACGAAGGGTCGGCCAACCAGCGCATGGGGGGCACGCGCCTCAAGGATGGCGGAGTGCGTGAACAGCGCCGACAGCACAGCGTAGGCTGCTTTCAGCGCATCGACGCCGGCTTCCGGCATACCGAAATACGCCGAGCGGCCGGTGACGACGATATCGCAGATGACAAAGCCCATCTGTGCTGAAAAGACGTCGAGCCTGGTCGGTTCGACATAGACGGCGAAATCGGGCCGGGGAGTACGGCCTGCCTCGATGTCGGCGACGAGCGCTTGGATGCCCAAGCTGCGGCCGGTATCGGGCTCGCCGCTCTCCTCGTCGCCAACGAAGGCAAAAAGTATATCAGACTTTTGGGTTATTCGGTGGGCCTTGAGCAGTCTGGCTGCGGCCAGCGCGGTGCAGATGCCGGCCTTCAAGTCACCCGCGCCACGTCCCCAAAGGGCGCCATCCAAAATCGTGCCGCCGAAGGGGTCGGCGCGTTCGGTGCTTCCCCAGTGTTCGGACCAGCCGCGCACATGCACAGTATCCAAATGTCCGATCAAAAGCAGGCAGGGTCCGCCGCCTACGCCACGCAGCACGCCAGACACGTTGGGCCGTCCGGGTGCAAAGTCCGTGACGGTGACGCCCTCGGCGCCCAACGTCCGAAGCTCGTCGGCAAGCATACCGGCAAATGCAGCTTCGGTTCCCGTGACGCTCGGCGTGCGCACGGCGCGTCTCAGCAGCGCCGTGGCGCCCTCGACATCGAGAGTGTCGCGCAGGCCGGCAAGCAGCTCTGGACTGATGCTCATTCGGCCGCCCTCGTCAGCGGGGCGCTCGGTAGCACCAGTTCACCGGGCATCCCGGGAATGCCGAACAGATCATTATGAAGACGATGTACCGCCATCGACACGGCGCCGACCAGTCCGGCACGGCTGCCCAGGGCGCTTGCAGCAATCCGTACGGGCCGGGCGTAAACCTTCGGCATCGCCCGTTGCACCCGCTCGACCAGTTCGGGCCGCACGCCGACACTGCCTCCGAGCACGACCAGTTCAGGATCAGTAATCGCCTGCACAGCGGTGATGGCGAGCGCGATCGTGTGCGCCGCGGTATCGAGCACGCTTCCGGCGATGCGATCACCAGCGCCGAGCCGCGCAAAGACATCAGGTACTGTCTCGATGCCCCGGCCGCCCGTAGCGCGATAGCGCCGAACCATTCCAATCGATCCCACTTCAAGTTCAAAAGCGCCGACCTCAAGCGCGGTGGACGAAGTGGTGTCGTCACCGATCGGGAGATAGGCGATTTCACCGGCGGCGCCCGACGCTCCACGCACCAGCTTGCCATTGCAGATGAATCCGAGCCCAACACCCGTGCCGAGCGCGATGAAGGCGGCGTTCTGGCAACCGGCGGCGCAGCCGCGCCAGACCTCGCCAAGCATCGCGAGATTGACATCATTTTCGATGCCCACAGTTTGGCCGAAATGCTCGCCGAGCGCGCGAGCGACATTGAAGTCCGACAGGCCCTTGATGTTGGGAACAAGGGCGATTGCGCCCGATCCTGGATCGACCACACCTGGCATACCAACCACAATGCTTCTGATGCCGCCGACGCCTATGCCAAGCCCATCGGCAAGGCCGTCGGCCATCGCCCGGATCTGCTCGATGACGCGCACGCCGCCGCGCGGGTCCGTCGGTTGGGTTGTCTCGGCCACGATATCACCGGCTAGATCGGCGACGGCCGCAGACGTTTTGCTGCCGTCACTGTCGACGCCCAACGCGTAAGAGGCGCGTTTGACAATTTCGAACGACGTCGCCGAGCGTCCCATCGGACCCTGGCTGAGGCCGGCGGCCTGCACCAACCCGCCCTGCTCAAGTTCAGCGATCACCTGCGACATGGTCTGTTTGGACAGTCCCGTGGCCCGCGCCAGGGCTGCCCTGGAGACCGGCCCATCGCGCAGCAGCACTTCGGCGACCACCCGCCGTGAGAGCTGCCGGATCAAGGATGGAGAATCGCTATTCATCACGATCCTATTCGTTCGCCACAGTGACGAACTAATGGATTTCAAACAGCTTGTCAATCTCACTCCCATACCGCTCTTGCAGTGACAGTCACTCCTTCAGCATCTCGCGCCCCATATGGTCCGTTGGATCTGATCGGTTCCCTCGAAGATCTGGTTGATTTTGGCGTCCCGTAGAGCCGCCCGACATGAAGCCGCAGATCCCTGTTCCCCGCACGCGCGGGGCTGAACGCTTGCTGTCCGTATAGATCCCACTCCCAGGACAATCTGCGTTCTTGGCCTATCCGGATTTGCCCGCAGCGTTGGCTACCCCAATCGGGCTGTTCGTCGTTTTGATTCTGAACGGGTATGGCGAGGAGGCCGGTTGGCGAGGCTACCTGCTCGAGGTCCTCTTGCCGTCGTTGGGTCGATTTCGCGCAACGATGCTTGTGGCCGCGTTGTGGCTTCTGTGGCATGCGCCGCTCTTCTGGGTTGACGCCACGATG
>JAYUAJ010000364.1:0-19795 GCA_043741375.1 Hyphomicrobiaceae bacterium
CACCTCGACCTTCGGCATGTCCTGTTCGGCGATGACATACTCGATCAGGCCGGAAATGCGCTTGTAGGCGGCCAGCTTCTCGGTCCGGTCGATGCGCTCGGTCGAGGGAGAAATCACTTCCACCAACAGCACCGGCTTCTCGCGGAAATACCTGTCCCGGTCGTCCGCCGCGCAACTCACCAGCACATCGGGATAGTAGTAGACGACGGCTGGACCATCCGAGATGCGCAGCTTCATATTGAAAGCGAAGACTTGGCAGCCGAGGGCAACCCTGTCGAACAACCGCGCAAAGAATGCGCCTGCCACCAGTCCATGCCGGTCGCTGGCGCCGCTCATGGCATAGATCGCCCCGTCTACGAACTCATGCCGCATGGGGGTGTTCATCTCGAAATGGAGATAGTCCTCGGGTGAGACATTCGTTGGGTGAAGGGCTGGAGTTGGCATTCTTGGCCACCGGTATCGGCTGCGCTCAACCACTTCTACCATGTTTCAGGACGGCATCCACGCCCTCTCCTGCGTGTGATTTACGCCGTCGCCATGTGCTGATCGCAAAGCGTTCAGGGCCCGGAACACAAGGCCGTCAGACGCCCAACTTCTTCTTCAACAGATCGCTCACCGCCGCCGGATTGGCTTTTCCGCCGGTGGATTTCATCACCGCGCCAACGAACCAGCCCAGCATCGAGGGTTTTGCTTTGGCCTGCTCGACCTTGTCGGGGTTGGCCGCAATGATCTCGTCCACGGCCTTTTCGATGGCGCCCAGGTCGGTCACCTGACGCATGCCGCGCTTTTCGACGATGGCCGCCGGATCGCCGCCCTCACTCCAGACGATCTCGAACAGGTCTTTGGCGATTTTGCCGGAGATCGCGCCCGACGCAATGAGGTCGATCAGGCCGCCGAGCTGCTTGGCCGATACGGGGGACTTCTCGACGTCCTTAGCCTCTTTGTTCAAGCGCCCGAACAGCTCGTTGATGACCCAGTTGGCCGACTGCTTGCCATCCCGCCCCTTGGCGACCGTCTCGAAGAAATCGGCGTTCTGCTTCTCGGCGACCAGCACGGATGCGTCGTAGGCGGACAAACCGTAGTCTTTGATAAAGCGCGCGCGCTTGGCGTCGGGAAGCTCGGTCAGGTCCTTCTTCAGTCCGTCCACAAATGTCTGCGTAAACTCCAGCGGCAAAAGGTCCGGGTCCGGAAAATAGCGGTAGTCGTGCGCCTCTTCCTTGCTCCGCATTGAACGCGTCTCCCCCTTCACAGGATCAAACAGCCGCGTCTCCTGGCGCACTTCGCCGCCGTCCTCCTTGAGGGCGATCTGGCGGCGCGCCTCGACGTCGATGGCCTGGCCGATGAAGCGGATGGAGTTGACGTTCTTGATCTCGCAGCGCGTCTCGAAGGGCGTGCCCGGCTTGTGCACGGACACATTTACGTCAGCGCGTAAATTGCCTTTCTCCATGTCGCCATCGCAGGTGCCGAGATAGCGCAGGATGGTGCGCAGCTTGGTGACATAGGCTTTTGCTTCTTCAGCCGAGCGCATGTCGGGCCGCGACACAATCTCCATCAGCGCCACGCCCGAGCGGTTCAGGTCCACATAGGAATAATCTGGATGCTGATCGTGCAGGCTTTTGCCGGCGTCCTGCTCCAGATGCAGCCGTTCGATCCCGACCTCGACCTGATCTCGGTCGGGAATGTCCAACAGCACTTTGCCTTCGCCGACGATGGGCTGCTTGAACTGGCTGATCTGATAGCCCTGGGGAAGGTCGGGGTAAAAATAGTTCTTCCGGTCGAACGTGCTGGTGAGATTGATCTGGGCGTTCAGCCCCAGCCCGGTGCGCACAGCCTGCGCCACGCACTCCTTGTTGATCACCGGCAGCATGCCCGGCATGGCGGCATCCACCAGCGAGACATGGCTGTTGGGTTCGGCCCCAAAACTGGTAGCGGCGCCCGAGAACAGCTTTGCTTTCGAGGCCACCTGCGCGTGCACTTCCAGACCAACGATGATCTCCCAGTCGCCGGTGGCGCCGGGGATGAGATCTTCTTTGCGGGCGCGGCGGGCGTTGGTGTGCATGGAGGGTCTCGACAGGTTCACATAGAGCTTGTTGACCCGTTTGGTACGGCGGGGCCACAGCACGGTCAAGCTGCGCCGCCATCCACTCTCGACCGCGCGGAACGCCTATGCTAACCGGCACCTGCAATTTTCCCGCCAGCAATAAAGCGCTCCCCGGATGATCACGCTCTACGATAGCCACGCGTCCGGCCTCGCGCGCCGCGACGGCCTTGTGACGCCTGAGGCGGGCACGGTCTGGATCGATCTGCTCAATCCGACCCGGGACGAGGAGACGCACATCGAATCCGTGCTCGGCATCGAACTGCCGACGCGCGAGGAGATGAAGGAGATCGAAGCTTCCAGCCGGCTCTACCAGGAGGACGGCGCGCAATTCATGACGGCGACGCTGCTGACCCAGATTGACGAACCCTGGCCCATCACGACGCACATAACTTTCGTGCTGGTGAAGGATAAGTTGGTCACGATCCGCTATTCCGAACCCTACGCGTTCTACATGTATGGCAAGCGCGCCATGGCCAATCAGATCGAGAGCAGCACAGCCCCCGCCGTATTGATCGGCCTCTTGGAACAGATCATCGACCGTCTCGCCGATTTCATCGAGCGCATGCAGGGCGATATCGACAAGCTGTCGCAGACGGTGTTTGGCGCCGACAAGGACAATCGCGGCAACGGCGAGAGGTATGATTTGGCGCTGAAGACCGTCGGCAAACAGGGCGACCTGACCACACGCGCGCGCGAAAGCCTGCTGTCGCTGAATCGGCTACTGACCTATTTCACCTATGCCTGCGACCACGGCCAGGATCCCAAGGGCGTCAAGCAGCGCATCATGACGGCGAGCACCGATGTTGGCTCGCTGTCGGACCATCTCAACTATCTGAATGGTCAGATCACGCTGCTGCTGGACGCCACGCTCGGACTGATCAACATCGACCAGAACCGAATCATCAAAATCTTCTCGATCGTATCGGTGATCTTCATGCCGCCGACGCTGGTGGCCTCGATCTACGGCATGAATTTCCACCTCATGCCGGAGCTGAGCTGGAGTTTTGGCTATCCGATGGCCGTAATACTGATGATCCTGTCGGCCGTGGGGCCGATCCTGTTGTTCCGCTACAAGGGCTGGCTGTAGGTTGCGTCAAGCTTGACACTGCCCGTTCGCCGAACAATCCTCGCCGCGATTTTCCCTGCGTGGGTGAGGGGCGCAATGAGGCAGAACCGCTGGAATGCCGCCAAGCGCCATTGGACGCAGACATTCGCCTTGCTGGCAGGTTGCAAGTGGATCATCGCGATCTCATTGTTGATGTCGCTGATCCTGTTCTTGCCCGCTCAGATTCGGGAACTCTACCGGATCGCCTTGGCGGACCGCATCGCCGTTGAACTGGTCAGCCTCTATGCCGGCACTGCGATCATTGCCTTGAGCTTGTGGCTTGGCGCTTTGATCGTCACGCGGGCTAGTCTGGACCAGATCGTGGATCCGACCGCGCTGACCAGTTTGGTTGCGCGCTTGATGCCGCCAATGATCGCTGCTGCGCCACCGCTCGCGAGCGCCGCCGGGCACTACGCCTCCAGGCCTCTGCCGATCGCAGCGGCGGCTGCGAAGTTTGCTCGCACGCCGGGCAGCCCCTGGGAAAATTACGACCTCATCCTGGCCAAGGAGATTGCGCCCAGCTTGATCACGGCCTCGATCACCATCGCGCTCGGCGCCATGGTCGGCGCGGCCATACTGGCGCTGGTCAACATCGGAAGGCCGCGCAGCCTGTTGCGGGGACTTGTGACCTACTTTGCCGATTGGCGGTCGATCGCGATCACTGCGGTCGCCATCGCCGCGCTGACATTGGGCTATCTGATGAACCTGGTTCCGATCGCCACCAACCTCGGTGTTTTCGGACTGCTTGCGATCTTCACGCTGTCGATTACCGTCGCGATAACGCATCTCAGCGTTCTGACCATGCGGGATAACTTGCCCTACATCCCGGCCTTGCTCGTTTATGCGCTGGCGATATCCGCCTTCGACGCCAACGACAATCACATGGTTCGCGCCGTGCCGGCCGAGCGCTCGGCCAAGCAATTGGCGTGGGGCATGTCGCCGACGGCCGAATGGCATTTCGAAACCTGGTTCCGCAGCCGTCCCGACCTGGCCGACTATCCCGATGGCTATCCAGTCTATGTCGTGGCTGCGCAAGGTGGCGGCATCTATGCGGCCTACCAGACGGCGATCTTTCTAGCCCGGCTTCAAGACGTGTGCCCTGCATTCCGGAACCACCTGTTTGCGATCAGTTCTGTGTCGGGTGGCAGTCTGGGTGCGGCCGCCTTCACGGTTTCGCTGCCGCCGCTGCCAGCCGGAGCACAAGCCTCCAACAGCGGCGAACCTAACTCGCCGTGCCCGGCCCTCGCGCGGTTCATCGACGGCAAGGCGGGTTTCACGCCGCGGGGAACCGACGACGCCGGCGACGTCGAGAAGCGCGTGCGGCAGCTGCTAACCCAGGACTTCTTGTCGCCGCTCATCGGCTCGACCTTGTTTCCCGACTTCACGCAGCGCTTTTTGTTTTTTCCCGTCCCCGCCCTGGACCGGGCGTGGGCGCTCGAGCAGTCCTTCGAGCGGGCTGCGCAGATGGCATTGGGCGATGGTCCCAATCCGATGCAGGACAGCTATCTCAGCCATTGGACCCCGACCGCATCCTCCCCCGCGTTGCTCTTGAACACGACCAATGCTGCAACTGGAGTGCGCGTGGTGATCGCGCCGTATGCCCTGGCGACCCGGGCCGGCGCCGGGCTCACGGAACGGACCGTCGGGGTCTATCCGTTCTGGCCCGATGGCCGCCTGCCGGAAAACGTCCGTCCGCTTGTGCCCATGGGCCAGGCGCCGGAAATATCGCTCAGCACCGCGATTGGAATCAGCGCCCGCTTTCCGTGGTTGACGCCAGCAGCCTCGGTCGATTTCACCGATGACACAACCAAGACGCATCGCAAAATCCGCCTGGTCGACGGCGGCTATGCCGACAATTCCGGGATCGAGACGGCGCTCGACCTGATGCAGGATATCAAGCCGTTCGTGCAGGCTATGGCGGCACAGACCGGATCGCAGAAACTGCCAGTGCCCAAAGTCCAGCTGATCGCATTGGGCGGCGGTGGGCTACCGCTGCGCGATTCCTATGGTCTTGGCGAAATCATGGAGCCGGTGCGCGGACTGCTCAGCACTCGGCAAACCCGCGCCTATGCTGCGGTAGAGCGGGCGACCACGCAGTTTGCGCCGGTCGCCTTCGGGAGCTTCAATTTCTCCAGCAGCAGCAGCACAGTTACCGTACCCGGCATGCAACGCGAATTGCTCAGCAACCCCTTCTACGATCTGCCGCTGGGCTGGTCCCTTTCGGCGCGCAGCCGGGACATCATCGAGCGTCAGAGCGGCCGCTACTGGGAATGCGCACCCGATGAGGCCTTCCATCAGTCCGAACCCGGATTGTCCGAAGCCGACTGCATGCAGGTGGTGATTTATCATCAGCTGAACCGGTCGCTGTCCAAGGCGGCGCAGGATCTGTCGATGCTGACGGCCGTGTCCCGGCAGATGACCAAGAGCGTCGCCGCTTTGCCACGTATCGATCATCAAAAGCTGATCCGCTGCTATCGCGACAGTTCCATGCCGGCCATGAACCTGCCGCAGAACCGCGCGCTGGACGGCATACTGACCGAATGGGACCGGCATCCCGAATGGAAGGACGCGCGCTGGTTGGCCTATATACTAGGCACTATCGTGCACGAGTCCGCCGGCTTGCGGGTTCAGGAAGAAAGTATGGATTATGCCGCTTCGAGCCTGCAACGGGTCTGGCCACGTATCTTCGACACGGCGGACAAGGCCGCGAACTTCGCGCATAAGCCCGAAGTCCTGGCGAACGAAGTCTACGCCAGCCGGTTGGGCAACACGGATCCTGGCGATGGTTGGCGTTATCGAGGCCGCGGCCTGCTGCAGATCACCGGGCGCTCGAACTACAGACGCGTCGGACGGGCCATCGGCGTTGACCTTGAGGCCCAGCCCGAACTGATGATCGCTCCCAGCATCGCCGGTCGGGTCGCCGTCCAAACCTTCATCGAATTCGGAGCGCTGACAAAGCTTCCGCAGTTCTTCAGCGATACGACGGAAGACTGGATCGGCGTGCGCAAGTTCATCAACGGCGGACTGAACGGCGCCGAGGATGTTGCGGTCCGCAGCAAACAATTCATGACCTGCATCAAGGCAGCCGGGACGTAGTCCGGGAGAACCTACGCCTTCCCGCGGGCTGTGGCCTTGGGCGCGGTCGCCGTCCACCACGCGTCCTTCACCGTGAACCGACCGGCAGCCTTCTCGATCACCTCGGCGGCGCGGAACAGGGTTTCCTCATCGAACGGTTTGCCGATCAGCTGCAGGCCCAGCGGCAGCCCGTCCGCCGTAGCGCCCGCCGGCACGGCGATGCCGGGTAGGCCGGCCATGTTCACGGTTACCGTGAACACGTCGTTCAGATACATCTGGATCGGATCGGCGTTCATCGACTTGAGCGCGAAGGCCGCGTTGGGCGTCGCCGGCGTCAAAAGCACGTCGACCTTCTTATAGGCCTCGTCGAAGTCGCGCTTGATCAGCGTGCGCACTTTTTGCGCCTGCAAGTAGTAGGCGTCGTAGTAGCCCGCCGACAGCACATAGGTCCCGATGATGATGCGGCGCTTCACTTCCTTGCCAAAACCTTCGGCGCGGCTCTTTTTGTAGGTTTCGATGAGATTTTCGCCCGGCACGCGCAGGCCGTAGCGCATCCCGTCGTAGCGCGCGAGGTTGGAGGAGGCTTCGGCTGGCGCGACGATGTAGTAGGCCGGCAGCGCGTGCTTGGTATGCGGAAGGCTGACTTCGTGAATGCTCGCGCCCGCCGCCTTCAGCCACTCGATGCCCTGCTGCCAGAGCTTCTCGATCTCGGCCGGCATGCCGTCGATGCGGTACTCCTTCGGGATGCCAACCTTCAGCCCATTGACGCCCTTGCCGAGCGCTTTCTCATAGTCGGGCACTGGCATGTCTACGGAGGTTGAGTCCTTCGGGTCGTGGCTGGCCATGGTGCGCAGCAGGATGGCGGCGTCGCGCACGGTCTTGGCGATGGGCCCCGCCTGATCCAGCGAGGACGCGAAGGCCACCACGCCCCAGCGCGAGCAGCGTCCATAGGTGGGCTTGATGCCGACGGTGCCGGTGAGCGCGGCGGGCTGGCGGATCGAGCCGCCGGTATCGGTGGCCGTTGCTCCCAGGCACAGCGCCGCCGCCATCGCCGCCGCCGAACCGCCCGACGAGCCGCCTGGCACCAGATCGACGTTCTTGCCCTTTGCGCGCCAAGGATTGATGACCGGCCCGTAGTAGCTGGTCTCGTTCGATGAGCCCATGGCGAATTCGTCCATGTTGAGTTTTCCCAACATGACTGCGCCGGCGTCCCAGAGGTTCTGGGTAACGGTGGATTCGTAGGTGGGCTTGAAGCCGTCCAACACATGGCTGCAGGCCTGCGTGTGCACGCCCTTGGTGGCGAACAGATCCTTGATGCCGAGCGGGATGCCTTCGAGCGCGCGCGCGCGGCCCTTGGCGAGGTTGTTGTCGGCAATCCGCGCCATGGCGCGCGCCTGATCCCCCGTCACCGCCACAAAGGCGTTGAGCGACGGGTTCGCCTTGTCGATGGCGGTCAGAAACGCCTCGGTCAGCTCGAGCGCGCTGATGTCTTTTGCCAGCAGCTTATCGCGGGCCTCGGCCAGGGTGAGGGAGGTGAGGTCGGTCAATGGGTCCTCATGGCGCGCGGGCGCAAATTGGGGGCGTTTGTGGGACGAGCGCCGGTCCCGCTTCAAGTCCCGCGTTTCCTAACACGAGGACTTCCGGCTGGCCAAGCTCCGAGGGCGCCAATCTCACCCGCCGCAGTTGCATGAAGATCGGCGGGTTCATACCATGCGCGCTAGCCCGCAGGGACGCCAGGAGTGACGAATGACAAACGCCGACCAGCCAAAACCGGCCTCGAACGGGCCTGCCGCCCTGACCCAACGGCTGATCCTCTCCAGCCGTTGGCTGCTGTTGATCTTTTACGGCGTACTCATACTGGCGCTTGCTCTGTACTCACTGACTTTCGCGGCGCACTTCCTAGCCATTGTCCCTCTCGCCTTTAAGATGACGGAGGATGAGGTCATACTGCAGATGCTTGGGCTGGTGGACGCCGCGCTGGTCGCCAGCCTCGTCATCATGGTGATCATCAGCGGCTATGACAATTTCATCCGCCCGATCGCCAGCGGCGCCGAGGGCCTAGATTGGGTCGGCAACCTCGACTCAGGCGGCCTCAAGATCAAGATCGCCGCGTCGATCGTCGCCATCACCTCGATCAAACTGTTGGAGGTGATGCTGAACGCGTCGCACTACACGAGCGAGCAGATCGCCTGGGCCGCCGGCCTGCATCTGACGTTCGTGCTATCGGCGGTGGGCCTGGGCGTGCTGGAGCGCCTGACGCGGCACTAAGGCCTGCCTCGGGTCCAACGCACACGAAGGGTTCACGGCAAGCTGAACAGGAGTTACTGGCCGCCGCGTCGGGCACAGCCTACCGTGCTGTCACCCCAAGTTGAAAGGTTCCTCGACATGCGAATTCTGAAATCTCTACTGGTAACGTTGTCGTTGCTGTGGTCGCTGGGCACCCTGGCCCATGCCGATCAGGTGTCCAATTTTACCAAGGATGGCGTGGCTATCGCCGGCGCCGATCCGGTCGCTTACTTCACCATGAACAAATCGGTGATCGGCTCGGCCGACTTCACCACGGACTGGAACGGCGTCACCTGGCGCTTCGCCTCGGCCGAAAACCGCGACGCCTTCAAAGCCGAGCCGATGAAGTACGCGCCCCAATACGGTGGCTTCTGTGCCACCGGCACGGCGTTCGGCAAGAAAGTGCCGATCGATCCGACCCAGTTCAAGGTGGTCGAGGGTAAGTTGTATCTCAACTCAGGTGCAGGTGCGCAGAGCATGTTCCTGAAAGACACACCCGGCATCATCATGAAGGCGACCGGCAATTGGGGCAAGATCGAGAACACGCCCGCCGACAAGCTTTAGTCGCAAAGACGGTTCGCTAGAAACCGATCATGAGCAGCGTCATGGCCTTCCCCGGGGCCATGACGCTTTTTTTGTAGCCTATTCGACCACTTTGGGCATGACGAAGAAATTGTCTTCCGTCATCGGCGCGTTCTTGACGATCTCGGCCGCCTTCTCGCCGTCCGTGACGACGTCCTCGCGCTGCTTGAGCGCCATGGCGACCACGCGCGTCATCGGCTCGACGCCCGTGGTGTCAACCTCGCCCAACTGCTCCACCCATTTCAGGATGGTGTTGAGTTCTCCCTTCAGGCTGACGGCCTCGGCGTCGCTGACCTTCAACCGTGCCAAATTGGCGATGCGTCGGACGGTGGCTTCATCGACCTCTGACATGGTGCGATCCTTGAATATTGCTTGGCGCCTTTCCATAGGGTGGGCTGAGCGCTCTTCAGCGAAGCCCACCGCCTGCCCGTGGATTGGTGGGCTTCGCAAAAAGGCTCAGCCCACCCTACGGACTCCGGCTAGAACGACCCTTTGAACACGAAGAACGCCCCGGCCGCAATTTTCAATTCGCCCCCGTCCACTTGGTCCGCATGGTGACGAGTTCCTCGGCTGCGGTTGGATGCACGGCCATCGTCGCGTCGAACTGGGCTTTGGTCGCGCCCATCTTCACTGCGATGCCGGCCAACTGCGCCATTTCGCCGGCGTCGGGGCCGAGGATGTGGACGCCGATCACGCGCTGGCTGGCGGCGTCCACCACCAGCTTCATCAGCATGCGCTCCTGCCGGCCGGAGAGGGTGTGCTTCATGGGCCGGAAGCTCGCCTTGTAGATGTCGATCTCGCCGTGGGCCTTGCGCGCCGCCGCCTCGGTGAAGCCGACCGTGCCCATTTCGGGCGTCGAGAAAACCGCCGTCGGCACATCGGTGTGATCGACGCGCGTGGGCTTGCCGCCGAACATGGTGTCGGCATAGGCGTGGCCCTCGCGAATCGCGACGGGCGTGAGGTTCAACCGGTTAGTGACATCGCCGACGGCGTGAATGTTGGCGAGGTTGCTTGCGGAAAAACCGTCCACGACGACGGCGCCGGCTTTGTCGAGGGCGACGCCAGCCTGCTCTAGTCCCAGACCCGCCGTGTTCGGGACGCGGCCGGTCGCGGCCATGATCGCATCGGCCGTCAACACGCCGCCATCACTGAGCGTGATCTTCACGCCATCGCCGGCCTTGTCCACGCGCGCCGGCGTGACGCCGCAGCGCACCTTGATGCCCCGGCGCTCATATTCCGTATGCAGCGCCTTGCGCAGGTCATCATCGAACCCGCGCAGGATTTCGTCGCCGCGATAGAGCAGCGTCACTTCGCTGCCGAGACCATGGAAAATACCCGCGAACTCCACCGCGATGTAACCGCCGCCGACGATGACGATGTGTTTTGGCTGCTTCGCGAGGTGCAAGGCCTCGTTCGAGGTGATGGCGAGTTCACATCCGGGGATGCTCTTGTCCACGAAAGGCGTCGCCCCGGTGGCGACCAGAATGTTCTTTGCCGTCACCGTCCGATTGTCCGCCGTCAGACGAACCCTGTGTGCGCCTTCAAGCACGGCGCGCGACCGGACGACCTCGACGCCGGCATTGGCCAGCGTTTTGCCGTAGACGCCTTCAAGCCGCGCGATCTCGGCGTCCTTACTGGCGATCAGTTTGGCCCAGTCGAAGGTAGGTTTTTCAACGCTCCAGCCGTAGCCCGCCGCATCTTCGAAATCGTCGGCGAAACGGCTGGCGTAGACGAGGAATTTTTTGGGCACGCAGCCGCGAATGACGCAGGTGCCGCCAAGCCGGAACTCCTCGGCCACGGCCACCTTTGCGCCGTATCCGGCCGAAATGCGCGCCGCCCGCACGCCGCCGGAGCCGGCTCCAATGACGAAGAGATCGTAGTCGAAAGTCTCGCTCAAGACATCACCGGCGCCAACATCGCTTCGACGCCGTCGGGGCCGCCAATGAAGGCCTGGTCCGCAAGACCGATGAACAGCCCGTGCTCGACCACGCCCGGGATGATGCGCAGGGCGGCGGCGAGATCGAACGGCTCCATGATGCGCCCGAACGAGCAATCCAGGATCAGATTGCCGTTCTCGGTCACGTAGGGTTTTCCGTTTTTGGCCATGCGCAACCCGATCATCCCCTCGCAGCCGATCTCGCGCACCATGGCGGCGACCATGTTGCGGGTGGCGATGGCGCCGAACGGAACCACTTCGACGGGAAGCGGGAAGCGGCCAAGGTTAGCCACCTTTTTTGAAACGTCCGCGATCACGATCATGCGGTCCGAGGCGGTCGCCACGATTTTTTCTCGCAGCAGCGCCCCGCCGCCGCCCTTGATCAGGGTCAGGATCGGATCGATCTCGTCGGCGCCGTCGATGGTGAGATCGAGATGCAGCTCCTCATCGAGCGTCGAAAGGCGCAAGCCAGCGGCTTCGGCGAGCTTGCGCGTCGCCTCCGAGGTCGGCACGCAGATGACGTCGAGGCCGCCCCGCACGCGCTCGCCCAGAACCTCGATCAGTTTGACAGCCGTCGACCCCGTGCCCAGCCCAAGTTTCATGCCCGGCTCGACCAGCTTCACGGCTTCCACCGCGGCGGCGAGTTTTTGTCCGTCGGCGTTGCTCAGTTTCATCGCGGCGCTGGTTGCCATTTCAGGGATAACCCTTGTTTACAGGAGAGGCATTGATCGCGAGCCAAGTGCCCGCGCATGCGGGACCGTGACGCCATTCGCCGCGCCCGAAATCTCTGCCCAACTTGCCTGAGAGCGAGGCATGGTCAACTGTATTCTGTGTCAACTCGAACGCAATTCACCAAGTGGCGAGACCGTTCCCGCGCCATCGGTTCGAACGCCGGCCAAGATGTTGAGTTGCTCCTGGACCTCGCTCGCAGAAACCTGATGACTGTCACAAGCTTGCCGAACAAAGCATTGCTCTGGATGACCGAATGATCGGGTGTCGCGAGTGGAACAAGGCGTGACACTCCAGCCACCAACTCGTATTTTTCTGCCACGCTGTCATAGACGGCAAAGAATTCGTCCAGCGTCATCGCGTCCGAAGTCTTCACCGCACTTCCCATGGCCTGCTTCAGCTCCCTAAAGCCCGCCCATCAGCAGATACTTCAGCTCCAAGAACTCCTCCACGCCGTGGTGCGAGCCTTCGCGGCCAAGGCCGCTCTCCTTGACGCCGCCGAACGGCACCTCGGACGAGGCGACCAAGCCTTCGTTGATGCCCACCATGCCGTACTCGAGCGCCTCGGCGACGCGCCAGACGCGGCCGATGTCGCGCGAGTAGAAATAGGAGGCGAGGCCGAATTCGGTATCGTTGGCGAGGCGGATGACTTCTTCCTCGGTCTTGAACTTGAACAGCGGCGCGACCGGGCCAAAGGTTTCTTCGCGCGCGACTTTCATGTCGTGCGTTACGCCCGTGAGCACCGTCGGCTCATAAAAATTGCCGCCGCGTTTGTGGCGTTTTCCGCCCGTGATTATCTTGGCGCCCTTTGCGACCGCGTCGGCCACATGCTCCTCGACCTTCTCGACGGCGGCCTTGTTGATGAGCGGCCCCGTGGTGACGCCCGCCTCCGTGCCGTCGCCCACCTTCAGGGCGTTGGCGGCGGCGACCAGCTTGGCGGCGAAGACGTCGTACACGCCCTCCTGCACATAGATGCGGTTGGCGCAGACGCAGGTCTGGCCAGCGTTGCGATACTTTGAGGCCATGGCTCCGACAATGGCCTTATCCAGATCGGCGTCGTCAAACACGATGAAGGGAGCATTGCCGCCCAGCTCCATGCCGACCTTCTTCACCGTCTTGGCGCACTGCTCCATCAGCACTTTGCCGATTTCGGTCGAGCCGGTGAAGGTGAGCATCTTGACGGCGGGATTGGACGTCAACTCGGCGCCGATCACGCTGGCCTTGCCAGTGATCATATTCAGCACGCCCTTGGGAATGCCGGCCTGATGGGCCAATTCCGCCAGCGCGAGCGCGGTCAGCGGCGTCTCTGAGGCGGGCTTAACCACCACCGTGCAGCCAACCGCCAACGCCGGCCCGACTTTTCGCGTGATCATGGCAGCGGGGAAATTCCACGGCGTAATGGCGGCGACGACGCCGATCGGCTGCTTTATGCAGATGGCGCGAGAATCCGGCCGAAAACCCGGGATGGTCTCGCCATAGATGCGGCGCGCCTCTTCGGCGTAGAACTCGATGAAGCTGGCGGCATACATGACTTCGCCCTTGGCTTCGGCCAGCGGCTTGCCCTGCTCGGCCGTCATGATCGCGGCGAGCTTGTCGGCGTTCTCGACGATCAGGTTGAACCAAGCGCGTAAGAGGTTCGAGCGGTCCTTGGCGATGCGCTTGGACCAGGCCGGGAAGGCCGCAGCTGCTGCCTCGATGGCGGCGCGCGTTTCTTTGGCGCCCATCATCGGCACCTTGGCGATCTCCTCGCCGGTCGCCTTGTTGGTGACCTTGAGGCCGCCCTCGCCGACCCAGGCGCCATCGATGTAGTTGCGCTCGCGAATGAGGGTGTCGACGCGCTGGTCCATGGCGAAGGTGTCCTTATTGGAATTTGGGGGGATCTGGTTAAGGCCAATATCCTCTATTCCCCGCGGAAGCTCAAGCGGCGCAATCCATCTTGCGGCCGCGACCCGCCGCATGCAATGTTTTGCGGCGGCTGCGATTATCTGCATGACCGCCAAACAGAACCAAATCGTCCGAGGAGACCCCCAAATGCTCCGTTCACTGCTTCTTACATCCGTGGCCGCCGCCACGCTGCTGGCCGCTGGCCCATCGCTGGCCGACACCAAGGGCATGAAGATCGCCCTTTCCAACAATTACGCCGGCAATTCCTGGCGCCAGGCCATGTTGAAGAGCTGGGACAAGGTGACGAAGAAGGCGGTCGCCGACGGCGTGGTCGCGCAGGTCGATGCCTTCACTACGGCCGAGAACCAGGTCACCGAGCAGGCCGCGCAGATCCAGAACCTGATCCTGCAGGGCTATCAGGCCATCGTCATCAATGCCGCCTCGCCCGACGCACTGAACGGCGTCATCAAGCAGGCCTGCGACGCCAAGATCATCGTCGTCTCGTTCGACGGCATCGTGAAGGAACCGTGCGCCTGGCGCATCGCCGTCAACTTTAAACAGATGGGTTCGGACGAGGTGACATACCTCGCCAAGAAGGCCCCCGAGGGCGGCAATACGCTGGAAATCCGTGGGCTAGCGGGCGTGTTCGTCGATGATGAGATCAGCGCCGGCATTCATGACGCCGTGGCCAAGAACCCGCAGTTCAAGATCGTCGGCTCCGTGCACGGCAATTGGGCGCAGGAAGTGGCGCAGAAGGAAGTCGCCGGCATCCTGCCGTCGCTGCCGCCGGACATCAAATATGTCGTGACGCAAGGCGGCGATGGCTATGGCGCTGCCCAGGCCTTCAAGGCCGCCGGCCGCCCGACCCCGCTCATCATCATGGGTAACCGCCAGGACGAGCTCGCCTGGTGGAAAGAGCAGAAGGACGCCAACAAGTACGAAACCATGTCGGTGTCGATCGCTCCCGGCGTGTCGACGCTCGCCTTCTGGGTGGCGCAGATGATCCTCGACGGCAAAGAGGTGCCAAAGGATCTGACCGTGCCGTTCCTGCGCATCGACCAGGCCGGACTTGAGGACAGCCTCAAGACCACCGAAAAGGGCGGTGTGGCCAATACGGAGTATTCGGCCGAGGACGCGGCGAAGGTCGTGGCTGGGAAGTAAGAAAGCCCCCGCCACACGGCACCTTCTTCCCTCTCCCCGCCTTTTCGCGGGGAGAGGAGACCGCGTCTCGCAGGCGACCACTTGGGAGCCAACAGCCACGCGGTCGGTGAGGGGCAGCCGCTTGCGCCGGCCCTATTCATACAAGGACAGAGCAAGCTGCTGCTCCTCACCCCGGCCCTCTTCCCGTGAAGAACGGGGAGAGGGGGCGCGCTCCTTGGTGTGCGGAGCAAGTGTTTGTTGCGGGCTTCCATGGCGACGGCTGCTTCCCCCACAATCGAACTGACCGGAATCGCCAAGTCGTTTGGCGCGGTGCGGGCGCTTGAGCGCGTCGACCTCACAGTTTGGGCCGGCGAATGTCTGGGACTGGTCGGGCACAATGGCGCTGGCAAATCGACGCTGATGAATGTGCTGGCGGGGACGCTGGCGCCGGACGAGGGCGCGCTAAGCATAGCCGGCCAGGCGCTCGCCCAGGCCAATGCGCCGTCCGTGGCCTACCGGCTGGGGCTGCGATGCGTGTTCCAGGAACTGTCTTTGTGCCCCAATCTGAGCGTGGCGGAAAACACGCGCATCTATCATGGCGCCCTACGGGGCTTTGGTTGGAAGGCCCGCGCACGGCGCCTCATTGCCGGTAAGCTCGACGAGATATTCCCCGGCCACGGCATTTCGCCCGACGACGAGGTGGCGGACCTCTCCATCGGCAAGCGGCAGATGGCTGAAATCGCGCGCGCCTTCACGGTCACTGATACGCCGCTGCGGCTGGTTATTCTCGATGAGCCGACCTCCTCGCTCGACGCCACGACGGCGCGCCAATTGCTGGGGTTCCTGCGCAGCGAAGTGCGCAAGGGCACCAGCGCCATTCTGATTTCGCATCTGCTGAAAGAGATACTCGAGACCTCCGACCGCATCGTCGTGATGAAGGATGGCAAGGTGGTGGATGCGCGGCCTGCGGGCGCTTTCAACCGCGATAGTCTGGTCGCCGCCATGGGCGCGGGCGGGCATGCTCCGGCTGAAGTCACAGCCCAAGTCAATGCTCAGCTATCGCACCAAAGCCACGCGGATACGAAAGACATTGTCGCGCGCGCCCGCCCCCGGACCGGCGGAACGCGCGAACTGACAGTGCGCAGTGGCCAGATCGTCGGGCTTGCGGGTTTGGCAGGCCACGGACAGACGCGCATGTTGCTGCAGCTGTTCGATGGCGCAGGCGCCAAATCAGCCGACACCGAAGTTACCGAACCCGTCGCCTTCATCGCCGGCGACCGCCAATCGGACGGGATTTTTCCATTGTGGTCCATCGGCCGCAACATCAGCGTTGGGTCGTATGCGACCCTGCTCAGCGGCCGGTTGATCGATCCCGAAAAGGAGACCGCGCTCGGCAATTTCTGGCGCCAGCGCATCGCCATCCGCACGCCGGACATCGCCAATCCGATCCTGTCGCTCTCGGGCGGCAACCAGCAGAAGGCGCTGTTCGCCCGCGCCCTCGCCTCCCCCGCCCGCATCGTGCTGATGGACGATCCCATGCGCGGCGTCGATGTCGGAACCAAGCAGGAGGTGTACAAACTGATCCGCGCCGAGGCCGACGCCGCCCGCACCTTCGTGTGGTACACGACCGAAATCGACGAACTGGCCTATTGCGACCGCGTCTACGTGTTCCGCAACGGCGCCATCATGGCCGATATGGCCGCCAGCGAGGCAACCGAAGAGAATGTGCTGAAGGCCTCGTTTGTCGAGGAGGCGGCGTGATTCTCCGCAAGCTCACCAATCCCAAATTCCTGCGCTCGATTCTGCCAGCCCTCTCGCTGGCGGTCGTGCTGGCGGCTATCTACTTGGTGCAGCCCAGGGCCATAAGCTACATCGGCCTCAACCTGATGCTGCAGTACGCCGTGCCCATCGCTCTCGCCACCCTGGCGCAGATGTGCGTCATCACGGTCAATGATCTCGATCTCTCCATCGGCGCCTTCGTTGGCCTGGTCGCCTGCATCGCGGCCACCTGGGTGCATGATGCGCCCGCGCTTGGGCTTCTTGCGCTCGCCGCCTGCATCGCCGTCTACGCCATCATGGGCGCCGTCGTCGAATTGCGCGGCCTGCCCTCGATCGTCGTCACGCTCGGCATGTCGTTCGTGTGGATGGGCTGCGCGGTGCTGCTGCTCTCGACGCCGGGCGGCAAGGCGCCGGAGTGGGCGCGCGCCATCATGGGGCTCCAGACGCCGTGGATCCCGTTCCCGATCCTGGCGGCCGTCGTCATCGCCGTGATCGCCGACTTAGGCCTTATGCGCACGTCCTATGGCGTCGTCTTGCGCGGCGCGGGCGGCAACCCGAAGGCGGTCGCGCGCGCCGGATGGTCTTTACTCGGCGCCAAAGTCGCGATGTTCACCCTCGCTGGAGTATTCGGCGTGCTCTCGGGGCTCTCCCTGGTCGGCCTCACGGGTGCGGGCGATGCGCATATCGCGGACCGTTACACGCTCTATTCCATCGCCGGCGTGATCCTGGGCGGCGGCGAATTCGTCGGCGGGCGAGTGTCGCCCGCCGGCGCAGTGATTGGCGCGCTAACCCTGGCGCTGGCCGGCACGCAACTCCTCAACTTCCTGCGCATCTCGCCCGATTGGCAGATCGGCGCGCAGGGCGCCATCCTCATCATTGTCCTCGCCCTACGCGCGCTCATCGGCGTCATGGAGCGCCGCCCATGAAGCGCTGGATCAATTGGGCGCGCGGAGAACCCTGGATCTGGTCCTGGGTCGCGACGCTGTTGGTCTGGCTGGCGACGGCGGCCTTCACCGAGGGGCGCGGCAGCGGCGAGGTCATCACGGCCGCGCTGTCCTTCGCCACCTTCACGGTCATCGTTGGCCTTGGCCAGATGATGGTGGTCACGCTCGGCCCCGGCAATGTGGACCTCTCGATCCCTGGCACCATCGCGCTCGCCGGTTGCGCTGCCATGAAAATCACCGACAGCGACAATGGCCTGCTCCTCCCCGGCATTCTCGCCGCGCTCGGGGTTGGGCTTGGTGTGGGCATCTTCAACTACGGCCTGATCCGCCTCCTGCGCATCCCCCCGATCATCGCCACGCTCTCGACCAGCTTCGTCGTGCAATCGGGCGCCATCGCTTACGGCCGCGGCATCCGCATCAAACCGGCGCCGGTCCTGGCCGATTTCGCCACCACACGCATCGCCGGCGTACCCATCCTCGCCATCGCCGTCGCCCTCCTCAGCATTGTCCTTGGCGTCATCCTCGCCCGCACCCGCTACGGCCGTTCGGTGCTGGCCATTGGCCAGAACATGCGCGCGGCCAGGCTCGCCGGTCTCAATGTCGACCGCGTGCGCTTCGCGACCTATGTGCTCAGCGCCCTGCTCGCCAGCATCTGTGGCGTGGTCCTCTCGGGCTTTTCCGGCGGCGCTGCGCTCGATATGGGCAATGAATACCTGCTCGCGTCTATCGCCGTGGTGGTCATCGGCGGCACCTCAGTGGCTGGCGGCAAGGCCAATGTGCCTGGCATTTGGGGGGCGGCGCTGTTCCTCTATTTGCTCGTCACCATGCTGAACACATTCGGCGCCAGCGCCGGGGTGCGGCTGATCATGACCGGCATCATCATCATCGGCGTCATTCTAGCGGCAGGTGGCGAAAAGCAGGCGCTGGCAAAATGAAGGTTGCCTAATCGGATCGCAGCGGGTCAGATGCGGCACCACGGCGTGGGCCAAGCGCCAGGATTTGCTCATAGCATGCTTTATTGGCATTGATCTTTGTGATGCGTAGCGTTTCAGGCCACCCATGTCCGCCCTTACTGTTGTTTTCGATCTCGATGGAACCCTGGTCGACAGCGCCGCCGATCTCGGCAGCGCGACCAACCGCACGCTTGGCAAGCTCGGCTTGGCGCCGATCGGTCTCGACAAGATGCGCACCATGGTCAGCTACGGCGCCAGGGTGATGATCGAGAGGGGCCTGGCAGCCCACGGTGTCAAGAAGACCGATCCCGAAGTGGACGAACTGTTGGCTAGCTTTCTGGTCGACTACGGCAAGAACATCGCCGTCGAGAGCCGTCCGTTTCCGGGCGCGGTCGAGGTCTTGCAGCGACTGGCGCAAGCGGGCCATCGCCTGGCGGTGTGCACCAACAAGCGCGAGCAGCTCGCCCGCAAGCTGCTCGGCGCGCTCAAGCTGGACGGATTTTTTCATGCCGTGACGGGGCGCGATACCCTGCCCGTGCATAAACCCGATCCCGGACACCTGATCGGAACCGTTATTCTGGCCGACGGCGATCTGGGCCGCGCGGTGATGATCGGGGACAGCGATGTCGACATCGTCACGGCGCAAGCGGCCGGCATCCCGGCCATCGGCGTGACCTTCGGCTACAGCGCCAAGCCGATCGCCAGCTTCAAGCCGACCGTGGTGATCGACCATTTCGACGCGCTGGATGGTGTACTGGCCAACCTCTATCCGCAGCCGGCTCGCAAACGCGGGACGTAGCCAGCGCTTCCGGAAAATTGTGATGCGGTTTTCGGCAGTGGGCAAAAGCGCAACTTGTAGGGTGCGTAGGCGCAGCCGTAACGCATCAGTTAAGCGCGCCGCAGGTGCAATACGCTGCGCAATTGCACCCCACGGTTCACGGCTCTTGGCAGATGTGAACTCTATAGACCGCCGCAGGTTTCGGGTGTCGGCGCAAGTAGCCGCGTGATAGGTCGCGCCGATGAGCCAAAAACCAGCAGAACTCCGCATGGGCCCAACCGAATGGGGTCTGCTACTCGCGCTGTCCGTCCTGTGGGGCGGCACGTTCTTCTTTGGCAAGATCGCCAGGGCTGAACTCCCGGCTTTCACCATCGTGTTCGCCCGCGTCTTTGTCGCGGCGTCAATATTGGCGGTGGTTGCAAAGCTCTCGGGACTGGAGTTCCCTAAGGGGCTGAAGGCCTGGACACCCTTTCTGGTGATGGGATTGCTTAACAACGTCATCC
>JAYUAJ010000365.1:0-8883 GCA_043741375.1 Hyphomicrobiaceae bacterium
CCCCCTTGATGGGGAGGGTTGGGGTGGGGGGGCTGTGACCACAGTCCCATGAACCTGTCGAAGTCCGCCCGACGGCACAGCGCGCAGGGCCGGTGCCCCGCCGCTAGCGCGGTCGCCTCGTCGAGGAAGAACAGCTGCGTGTAGCGCCCGGGCGCCATGATGGTTTCGTGGCGGTGCTTGTACTGTAGGACACAGGAAATCCATTGCCGCGACGCCCAGCGGCGGTTGGTCAGCCGCTTCTCGCCATTGTGAATCTGCCCGCCGCGATTGCCCATGAGCAGACCTCGCTCGGGCGTCGCAAAAATCGCTCCGTCGGGCGCTACGCGGTTTTGCAGCGGCATGGGATCCCTACGACGACCCAGCGTCTGCCTGTTTCGCGGCGCCTGTGACGGGTCCATCCTTGCGGGTTTGCCAGAGCGAGAACAGCACGCCCCCGACCAGCAACACCACCGTCGCTATCAAGCTGAATTCGGTCGGCAGGCGACCGATCACCGGTTCGGCCAGGATCTTGCCGCCGATCAGTACTAGCACCAGGGCGAGCGAATACTTGAGGTAGTGGAACCTGTGCACCATCGCCGCCAGGGCGAAATAGAGCGAGCGCAGGCCCAGGATCGCGAAAATGTTGGACGAATAGACGATGAACGGCTCCTGCGTGATCGAGAAGATCGCCGGCACCGAGTCGATCGCGAACACCACGTCGGCGATTTCGATGGTGGCCAGGCACAAGAACAGCCGCGTCGCCCACTTTACCGGCCGGCCCGTCTTGGGATGCGGCGCGGTAATTACAAAGCGGCTGCCATGCAACTCGTCCTTGACCCTCAGCGCCTTCTTGATCAGTTGCGCGCCCGGGTTGCTGCCGATGTCGGTTTCATCATCGTCCGACCACAGCATGCGGAATCCGGTGACGACCAGTAGCGCGGCGAACACATAGATGACCCAATGCAGATGCACGATCAGCGCCGCGCCAGCCATGATCATGGCGCCGCGCATTAGGATGACACCGAGCACGCCCCAGAACAGCACCGCATGCTGATATTGGCGCGGGATCGCGAAATAGCTGAAAATCAGCGACATGATGAAGATGTTGTCGAGCGAGAGGCTCTGCTCGATCAGATAGCCGGTGAGATACAACTCGGCCGCGTGCCAGGCGCGCGAAAACGGGGTCATGCCGACAGACAGATGCGGATCGATGATCAGTGCAGGGTTCTGGTGGTAGTAGACGAACCCGACGACAACCGAAAATCCCAACCCCAGCGCCACGAAAAATGCCGACATCCACAGGCTTTCGCGAACCCCAATCTCATGGGGCTTGCCATGGAAAATGCCGAGATCCATCAGCAACAGCAAAAGCACCAGCGCGATGAAGCCGATCCACACGAAACTTGGCATGCCAAAGAACGATGCGGTTGCGGTGCTCGACAAATAATCCATGGGCTTCGGCGTCCGTTAGCTGAAATCCCGCCGCGGGATGGACGCGAACTGGGCTGTCGTGGAAAATGCAGAAATTCTGGCACGGTCCGGGGCTACCCAGTGCGGGTCCGGTGCCGTGTCGTCATTGTCCCACCTGTCGCAACATGGGTATGATGGTTACCATCGTCAACCGTGGATTGCTGCTACAGGCAGGTCCATATCGTCTTGGAAGCCATGCCCGCTGCTCGAACCGCTCCGATCTGGGTCTCGCTGAACGAGATCGAGTCAACCGCCGTCAAGGCCGCGCGCTCGGCCGGCTATGGCTGGGGTCTGGCCGAGGAAGCAGGCTGGGCGTCGCGTTGGCTGGCGATGCGCGGTATGCCCTGGTTGAAGCCGCTCACTGAGGGGGTGTTGAAGCAGATGCACCGGCTGGAATCGTTCGATTCGGCCGAGCGCAGCGGTTCTTCGTTTGGCCCCTCCGCACCGGCGCGCCGGCTGGGACCGATTTCGGTGATGATTTCCTTGACCGACGAGGTCATTCCCTTGCCGCCGCCGGGCGCCGAACTGTCCTGGCGCAACTTGGCCGCTCCCGTGCTGGTGCTTCCAGCGCTGGCGCGCCTCTCCAAGCGTTTCGACCGGCCGATCATGGCCCGCTGGCCGGGTGTGGCGCTGGATTGCCGCAATGGCGATGTGTTTGTGGATGACACATCGCGCGCGGGTCTGTCGGCGACGGCCGTGGAGTGGATGACGGTAACGCGCGATGTCGGCCCGGCGGCGCTGCACGGCACAACCTCAAGCCTGCGCCACCAGGGCGAGGAGGTGAACGCCGTTCAATGGCAGGAATTGCTGGCCTTCGCTGAGCAGCGTTTTGTGCCTGAAGGCGAGACGACACGCATGCCCGGCGCCGGGTCGGGCAATCACGACGCGGACTGATGGGGAGCACGCCAGGTGCGAATGATCGATGCCGCCGAAGCCGACCGCGCCATGACCTGGCCGCGAGCCGTTGCCGCGTTGGCCGATGGGCACCGGCGCGCAAAGCCGCAAATCGGCGACATCTATTTGAGTGAGGCGGGCACCGGTCTGCTCACGCGGGCAGCGTGGATTTCGGGTTTAGGCTCGCTGGTCAAGGCGGCCTCGGTTTTCCCGGGCAACGCGTCGCGAAACCCGGCGTTGCCCACGGTGCAGGGCGCAGTGCTGCTCATGAGTCCCGAGACCGGCAGTCTCGTTGCGGTCATCGATGGGGCGTGTGTCACCAAATGGAAGACCGCTGCGGATTCGGCCTTGGGGTCGCAACTGCTGTCGCGCCCCGATAGCCACTCGCTGGTCATGGTCGGTGCGGGCGCCATGGCCGAACCCCTGATCCGCGCGCATGTGGCCGTGCGACCCGGATTGCAAAGCATCGCAATCTGGAACCGCAGTCCGGCCCGGGCCGAGGCTGTGGCGGCGCGGCTCGATGACCTGGGGCGGCGCGTCACTGCCGCCACTGATCTCGAAGCCGCTGTCCGTTCCGCCGATATTGTGTCATGCGCCACCATGAGCACCGAACCGCTTATCTGCGGGGCATGGCTGAAGCCAGGAGCCCATCTCGATCTGGTCGGAGCGTATACCCAGCAAATGCGCGAAGCCGACGATGGCGCCATGCGCCGTGCCCGCGTGTTCGTGGACTACCGCGGCACGACCGTCCACGATATCGGCGAATTGACCATTCCGATATCGCGCGGAGTGATCGCCGAATCTGACGTGAAGGGGGACCTCTACGATCTAGGGGCAGGTGCTCCAGGGCGGCTGATGGCAGACGATATCACGCTCTATAAGAATGGCGGCGGCGCCCATCTCGACCTGATGACGGCGCTGGCGATTGTCGAGGGCGCGAGGAGCGCGGCGGCGTCATGAGCGAGACGCGCCATACCTTTGTGCTGCGGCCGCACCGGTCGCTGGGTGCCAGCGCGTTTCTGTGTCTGATGGTGTTTTATGGCGGCGTCAGCTTCGTCGCGGGGCTGTATTTCCTGAGCCTCGGCGCCTGGCCAGTGTGCGGATTCTTCGGCCTGGACGTTCTGTTATTGTATCTCGCGTTCCGGGCGAACTATCGCTCCGCGCACCTCTGCGAGACGATCGAGATCGATGCGGCCGAGCTGGTCGTCACCACGCGCGATGTTCGCGGCCGGACCATGCGCACCACTCTCAACCCCTATTGGCTGCGCGTCCAACTGGTCGAATTCGCGGGCGGCGTCAGCGAACTGCGCCTGACGCTGCGCGAGCGCTCGCTGGTGATCGGCCGCTTTCTGAGTGATCCGGAGCGGCGCGATCTAGCCACCGCATTGCGATCCGCGCTGGCCCGTTGAAAGTAAGTGCCGTTGGCAAGAATCGGGTCGTTTCTGCAGGCAATGGCAGGTAAATTGGCCAAAACCAGGAGTGAACCCGCAATGGACTTCCAAATCATCGACGGCGTTGCGTTCGCGCGCTCGACTATGACGCCACCGCCGGATCCGCGCGAAAAAGGGCAGTTGGCCGACTACAATCGAATCCGCTTTGCCATCGAGTATCTAACCGAGCATTGGAAAGATCAACCCGATCTCGATCAGCTCGCCGCCGAACTCGACATGAGCGCGAGCCATTGCCAGCGCTTCTTCACGGCCTGGTGCGGCCTCAGCCCGAAGGAGTTCGTTCAGGCCATTACCATCGATCATGCGCGCGCCATGCTGGCGGATTCGGCGAGCGTGCTGGAAACCGCCTACGAGGTCGGCTTGTCGGGTCCCGGACGGCTGCACGATCTTTTCGTTGATCACGAGGCTATGACGCCGGGCGACTACAAGCGCCGGGGCGAGGGGCTGGACGTGTTCTATGGTTTTCATCCGTGCCCGTTCGGTCTCGCCCTGGTCATGGCCACGGACCGTGGGCTGTGCGGGCTCGGCTTCTGTGACAGCGACCATGAGCGCCCCGCCGCGCTGGCCGATATGACGAGGCGCTGGCCCGCCGCCCGTTTCAGCGAAACGCCTGAACGGACCGCGCCGCTGATCCAAACGGTGTTCGCCCCCGAAAAGTCACGCGGAAAACCCCTCAACATCGTGATGATCGGCACCGATTTCGAGGTGCGGGTGTGGGACGCGCTGGTCAAGATACCGGCTGGCCGAGCGTGCACCTATTCCGATATCGCGGCCCATCTCGGCCAACCCAAGGCCAGCCGAGCGGTCGGCGCGGCGGTGGGGCGCAACCCGATCTCGTTCGTGGTGCCGTGCCACCGTGTGCTGGGCAAGAGCGGTGACGTCACCGGTTACCACTGGGGCGTGACGCGCAAACGCGCCATCATCGGTTGGGAGAAGGGGCGGCTGGCGGCCGCGGCGCGGGCTTGACGGGCACCGACACCATCGACGTTCGCGAGGCGCACCGCTTCGATGAGGCGCGGCTGGCGGATTATCTTAGCACGCATCTGCCCGGATTTGCGGGACCGCTCCGTGTGCGCCAGTTCTCAGGTGGCCAATCAAATCCCACCTACCTCGTCGAAACACCGCTGACGTCCTATGTGCTGCGGCGCAAGCCGCCCGGCGTGACGCTGCCCTCCGCCCACGCCGTGGGTCGTGAATTTAGAGTGATTGGTGCGCTGGCGGGCGCCGGCTTTCCGGTGCCGCGCCCATATCTGATGAGCGAAGATGCCGACGTCATCGGCACCCCATTCTATCTCATGCAGCGTGTGCCTGGCCGGGTGCTGTGGGACCCGGCGCTTCCCGATGTTCCGCTTCCCGAGCGGCACGGCTTCCATGTCGCCATGATCCGCACGCTGGCTCGCCTCCATGCACTTGACGTCGAGAGGCTGGGGCTCGCCGATTTCGGCAAGTCCGGCAATTCGTTCGCGCGCCAAATCGCACGCTGGAGCCGGCAGTATCAGGCCGATCCCGAGGCCGGACGCGTGCCGGACATGGACCTGCTGCTGGAATGGCTGCCTGAGCACGTCCCGCCCGGCGACGAACTCGCGCTGGTCCATGGCGACTACCGTCTCGACAACGTGATGTTTGCGGAAGATTCGCCCCGGGTCGCGGCCGTGATCGATTGGGAGCTGTCGACACTCGGCCATCCCTTGTCCGATCTCACCTATCTGCTGCTGATGTACAAGTTTCCGCAGACCCTGATGAAATCGCTGGTGGGGCGTGAGCCGGCTGCACTGGGCGTGCCGGATGAGGATGAGGCCGTGGCAATCTACTGCGAGGCGGCCGGACGCCCGATCCTGCGGAACCGCGATTTTTATCACGCCTTCAATCTGTTCCGTTTCGCCGCCATCTGCCACGGCATTCGCGGCCGGATGATCAAGGGCAACGCCAGTTCGGCAGCGGCAGAGAGGTATTCGCGCCACGTCG
Organism: Hyphomicrobiaceae bacterium; assembly: GCA_043741375.1. Taxonomy (GTDB): domain Bacteria; phylum Pseudomonadota; class Alphaproteobacteria; order Rhizobiales; family Hyphomicrobiaceae; genus JANYHF01. The sequence goes on from JAYUAJ010000365.1 coordinate 5,760, forward strand.
AGCCGCTGGCGGCACTGGCCGTCGAACACGCGCGCCGCGCCGGGATGTGACCGGTAGCGCTTGATCTGTTTCAACCGCGACGGACGGCTCCCTACCCTTGAGGGTCAAATACCGCTAAACGCCCAGAATCGGTAACTCCGTGTAAGTTAGGTCGCCAATCCTTGGGCGTTGGGGCCCCTTGTAGTATTTTGGCAACTTGAGCAGTCGACCGGTCAAGCCGGGCAACGGTCCGTCGGAATCGGCCAGCATCAATGCGGTGCGAAAGACGCCGAGATGGCGTCCGAGATTGCCGGCCAGCCTGGCAAAGTCGTCCAGGTGCCGGGTATAGATAAGCTGCGTCACCGGCAGCAGGCTGCGGAAGATACGGCGGCGCTGAAACACGAATGGCAGTGCCCCAAACTCGCCCGTTGCGACCAAGCTGATACAGCCAAGATCGGCATGATCCTTGAGCACCGCGCGGTCGGCGGCCGGAAGTGCTGCGGCCGCCGTGCCACCAATGGCGAAGCGTTCGATGCTCACACCCGGCATTGGTTTGATCAGCTGGGGCGCCACCAGAAGCGCGCCAGCACAGTAGCGTTGATAGCCGTGGGCCTGCAGCATCGACAGTGTCCGGGGAGCTGGCGTCAGGTTCAGATAGGTGACGTCCTTGTGCCGCAGCGCGCGCATGGTCATGAGCGAGGCAAAGGGACTGAACTGGGGACGTGCGTAGTGCGCCGAAAGACTACAGCGGACGCCCAACCCGCGGTCGGGCTCGGCAGCGGTGAATATCGTCAGTAGGCAGCCGACCGGCGCACCGTCACTTATGAGCAGATAGCCGAAGCGCGGATAGCCCTCGGGAGAAGGCCGAGTCGCAAGCTTGCGGATGGTGTTCTGCCAGAAGGCGAGCGGCCGCTCGGCAAACCCCTCGTGAAGGATTTGGGTTGCCGCTTCCAGATCGGCTTCGGTTATCTGCCGGCACGATACGTTTGCTCGCGACACAACGTGATCCGCCATTTACCCTTTGAGACGCACATGGCTTCCCCAACCACACTGCGCACGCTAAGGCATGCTCTCCTCGCGCACAAGGCAACGGTCCAATGAAACTTAAAACCGAGATTTTCAGCGTCATTGAAACCGTGGCACGCGAGCAGAAGCGCACGCTGCCGCCGCTCACCGACGCCTTGGCGTTGGAGGCGAGTGGCCTCGACTCGCTATGCCTTGCCATCATCGTTGCGCGGCTGGAGGACAAGCTCGGCGTCGATCCCTTCAGCGGCGAAAATGAAGTGACTTTCCCGGTGACCATCGGCGACTTCGTGGCGCTGTACGAACATGCCGTCGAATAACCGGAGGTCGCTGCGCCAAACGCTTGCCGGGCTCGCACCGGCTCGGCTCGGCGCGGTTTTGGATTCGGGCGCGAAAGTGCGTCTGGCCGATACGCTGATGGGGACCAACCTCGCCGGTGGCAATGGCCAGGCCGCGGGTCGCACGGTTCTCCTGGCGGCTGACGGACAGTTGGCCAGCGCGCTCGCCCTGATCGCGCTCGATGGTGTCGCCAGGGATATCGTGTTGTGCCCGCCGGATCTCTCCGCCGAGCACCAGGTGGTCATCGCCCGCCGCGTTGCCGCCGATCTGGTGGTGACGGATTTGGCCGAGGGGACGCTCCCAGGTCTGCAGGACATGAAGCATGTCCGCTGTTTGCCGGCCATAGCGATAATTGAAGGCAACGTTGCGCCGTCCGTCACGACCAATTGGGTGCTCCTGACGTCGGGCACCTCGGGTCCGCCAAAGGCGGTCCGGCACACCTTGGCCACCCTGACTGGGGCGATTGGCTCGACCCCGGCCAATGCAGACGCCGTTGTGTGGTCGACCTTCTATGACATCCGCCGCTATGGCGGGTTGCAGATCTATCTGCGTGCCGTGCTTGGCGGCCATACGATGGTGCTCTCTAGCGCCGACGAACCTATGGCGGACTTTCTTGCCCGCGCAGCTGCGGCGGGCGCCACGCACGTCACCGGCACGCCGTCGCATTGGCGCAGCGCGCTCATGACCGGAGCCATCAACACCATCACCCCCGGCTATGTCCGTCTCTCAGGCGAGATCGCCGGCCAGGTCATCTTGGACGGACTGCGGGCCGCCTTTCCTCAGGCCCGCATTGTGCATGCTTTCGCTTCCACCGAAGCCGGCGTCGCTTTCGAGGTGACCGACGAGCGCGAAGGATTTCCGGCGAGCTACGTCGGCCGCGAGGCCGGACCGGTATCGATGCGCGTTGCCGGAGGGGCGCTGCAGATCCGCTCGGATCGTACCGCATTTGAATATGTCGGCGAGAGTGGCGCGCCGTTGCGAGACGCCGAAGGCTATGTCGATACCGGCGACATGGTGGACCTGCGCGGCGATCGCTACCATTTCACCGGCAGGCGCGGCGGCATCATCAATGTCGGTGGCGCCAAGGTGCACCCCGAAGAGGTCGAGGCCGTCATCAATCGGCATCCGGCCGTGCAGATCTCGCTGGTCAAGGCCCGCTCCAATCCCATTATGGGCGCTATCGTCGCCGCAGAGATCGTGCTGAAGGGATCGCCCGCGGCCGGCCGTTCGTCGGAGGAGTTGGACACCATCCGCAACGAGATTACCGCGCTCTGCCAGGCCGGACTGGCCGCGCACAAGGTGCCGCTCAGCCTGCGCTTTGTCGCCAGCCTGCCCACCACCCCATCCGGAAAACTGGCGCGCCCAAATGCGTAATGTTCTGGTCACTGGAGGCAGCCGGGGTTTGGGCCTCGCCATCGCGGAAACACTGGCCGGCGAGGGATTTGGCGTGATCGCCGTCGCGCGCACGCAAACCGATGACCTCACGCGTTTGATGCAGCAGCATCCCGACCGGGTCCACTTCGAACCCTTCGACCTCGGCGAAACCGGCAAGATCGCCAGCTTCGTTCGTGCCTTGCGCAAAAATCACGGCTCCATCTACGGTCTGGTCAACAATGCTGGCGTCGGCATCGAGGGCATCCTGGCCACCATGCCCGAAGCGGATATCGAGCGCCTGATACGGATCAACACGCTGTCGCCGCTGTTGCTCACCAAGCATGTCGTCCGCCTCATGATGGCCGACGGCGGCGGGCGCATCGTGAATATGTCATCGATCGTGGCCACC
>JAYUAJ010000366.1:0-3820 GCA_043741375.1 Hyphomicrobiaceae bacterium
GCCGCCAAGGCCTGCTCCAGATCGGCGATGATATCGACCTTATCCTCGATGCCCACCGACAAGCGCACCACATCTGGCCCGGCGCCCGCCGTCACACGGTCAGCATCAGACAATTGCCGATGCGTCGTGGACGCAGGATGGATGATCAGCGAACGAGCGTCGCCGATGTTGGCCACATGGCTGTGCAACTTGACTGAGGACACGACTTTGATGCCGGCCTCGTAGCCGCCTTTGACGCCGAAGGTGAAGACAGCGCCCGCGCCCTTTGGACACATCTTCTTGGCCAGCGCATTGTACTTGCTGTTTGCCAGGCCCGCATACAGCACCCATGCGACCTTGGGGTGCTTCACGAGCCATTCGGCGACGGCCTGCGCATTCTCGCAGTGGCGCGCCATGCGCAGGTGCAACGTCTCAATCCCCTGCAGGATCAGGAACGCGTTCATCGGCGCGATGGCCGGGCCGAGGTCGCGCAGGCCGAGCACGCGGCAGGCGATGGCGAAAGCGAAATTGCCGAAGGTCTCGCCGAGCTTCATGCCGTGATAGCTGGGATTTGGGGCGGACAAGGATGGGTATTTGTTCGAGGCCAGCCAATCGAACGTGCCGCAATCAACGATGACGCCGCCGATGGAATTGCCGTGGCCGCCCATGAATTTGGTCAACGAGTGGATGACGATGTCGGCGCCATGCTCCTTGGGCCGGCAGAGATAGGGCGTAGCCAGCGTATTATCCACCACCAGCGGCACGCCCGCCTTCTTGGCGACGGCCGCGATGGCCGGCAGGTCGACGATGACGCCGCCGGGATTGGCGATGCTCTCGCAGAAGATCACTTTGGTCTTCGGCCCACAGGCCGCCGCGAAACTCTCAGGATTGTCGCAGTCGGCCCACTTCACGCCCCAGCCGAATTTCTTGAACGACTGGCCGAGCTGGTTGATCGAGCCGCCGTAGAGCTGCTTGGCCGCGACGATCTCGTCGCCCGGCTCCATCAAAGTGTGGAACACGAGCAGCTGCGCCGCATGACCCGAGGCCACCGCGAGCGCCGCCGTGCCGCCTTCCAGCGCCGCCACGCGCTCTTCCAGCACGCCTTGGGTAGGGTTCATAATGCGGGTGTAGATGTTGCCGAACACTTCGAGGTTGAACAGCGCCGCAGCATGGTCGACGTCGTTAAAGACGTACGATGTGGTCTGGTAGATCGGCGTCGCCCGCGCACCCGTGGTCGGATCGGGCTTGGCGCCAGCGTGCACGGCGAGGGTATCGAACTTTGGGGCGGTGGACATCAGGGCTCCTTACTGATCTGCGGCGGGTCGCCACAGTTGTAAGGAGATCGGTGAGGGCGCTGTCAAGCGTAGGGTGCAATCGGCGTTCTTCACGCCGTATTGCACCGTGCCACAACGAAGTGCCCTTTCGGTGCAATACGGCCCGAAGACGGGCCCATTGCGCCCGACGTCTCACGATATTTCGTGGGGAAAAACTGGCGCGAGCGACGGGGCTCGAACCCGCGACCTTCGGCGTGACAGGCCGACGCTCTAACCAACTGAGCTACGCCCGCGCATGACGCAACGATGTACGGACGCGTCCTGGGGAAGTCAAGCGCGAGCTTGGCGCGCGGGCGTGCGAACGGGGACATCCGATGCAGGTGCTGCTGACCAGCGACGGTGGCCCCAAATGAAAAACCTCTCCCGCCGGTCCGGGCGAGAGAGGTTGAGGGCACCGGAACAAAGAGTGTCAGAAGCTCCAGCCGACCTTGGCGCTGGCGGCGATGTCCCTGGTGGTGGCGCCGAAGTGGCTCTCGGTGTTGAGCCGCAGCGTCATGCCGTCGGTGGCCAGGATGTCCAAGCCGCCGGTGAGATCCACCAGGGTACGGTCGCCGGTGCTGGTGACATTGAAGTCGCCGGTAGAGCCGACCAGATGCGCCGTGGTGTCGATCGACGTGTCGCCGAAGAACGTCATGCCCAGCTTGGTGTACGGCCGCACCAGCGAGCCGTTGGCCAGCTTGAACTGTCCGCCGATTTCGAACCCTGGCGAGATGCTCAGGATCGTTGTCTTGCTGTCCATGACCGTGAGATTGCTCGACGATCCGGTCTCGGTGTAGCCGCCGATGTTGAGCATGGTGGCGTTGAAGTCGACCATCGGCTTGGCGTACCAGAGGCCGTGATCGAGCAGGTAGGCCGCGCGCAACTGAGCGCCGACATGGTTCTGCGTGTTGCTCGCCGACGCCGTCTCATTCAACAGCGTGATGCTGCGCTTGTTGTCGTTCCAGCCCATGCCGGCATCCAGCGCCAGCGCAAGGCTGATAGGGCCGGGCGCGTACTTCACGACCACGCCGGCCATGGCCTCGTTGCCCGCCGAAGAGGCGTGATCGGTGTTGCTGATGTCGTCATGGGCAAAGCCGAGGCCGAACCCGGCGAACCAGCCGCGGCCGATGTCCTTTTGCACGCCGGCGGAAAGACTGGTGACGTAGGCGCGGCTGCCCGGCGCATCGATGGTCTGGGACCGGTCGGTGACGCGCTGCTTCAGCTGCGCCCACGAGCACTGTCCCTCGCGGATATAGGCGTAGGCGCCGGTCGCCTGCCGGCAGCTCAGCAGCGCATTGGTGAACTGGCCGCTGGTGGTGGTGGACGACCCGCCCGAACTGGCGCCGGCTGTTGGCGTCAGCTGATCGAGCGCGGCTTTGTATTGGGCCAGCTCCATCGGCGTGAGGAGGGCGAGGAGGAGTTTGTCGTTATTGGAGTCGCCCGACTTGGGGGTCAATTGCGTTTGCAGATGATCGGCCACTTGCTGCTCGGCCGGTGACAGGCCATCGACCTGATAGTCGATGCCATCAGAGACGAGCGACACGAAGGTATAGGTCTGGTCGACCGGTGCCGCTGTGATGGAGGTCAGCTCACGATCGTTCGAACCGTTCTGCCACTCCAGGCTGGCATGCAATGCTGGCGAGGCAAGCAAGGTTACACCCTTGTTGGTAAGCCCGTCGGCCGGAAAGATTGGGAACTCTTCATTGCTGGTATTTAAGCCCAGCGTCGAGACGATTGGGGTACGGAAGCCGTCCGTTCCTAGCGTTGTCGGGGTAACGGCAATGGTGCCGGCAAGATCAGCGTTGCCGAGCACATATAGCCCGGCTGCGTTGCGTTCGGCGACATCCAGATTGATATTGAGCCTACCGGTTGCCGTTTGATCGAAATTGCCGATCAGCGCAGTTCCAACGCTGCCCAGATAGGAGGAGCCGAAACCGTTGTCACCACCCGGCGTCATGTTGCCGGAATTGGTCAGCGTACTGCCCGTGCCCAAGGCGACCACGATGCCCGCATTGAACGTGCCACCTTGTTTGTTGTCGAACAAGTTGCCGGGCATGTGAAGCAAAGCTAGGAAGTCGCTCCAGGAGGAGCTCAACATGCTTGAAGTCGTATTTGCGGTGTATTGATCTCCAAAGGTGTCGATCAAAGCGGGCGCGAGACCGATCAGGTCGATACTGCCATTGATCGTGCCGGTGTTGTTGATGGCGGTATTGCCGTTGGCCGTTACGGCGAAGCGGAATCCGTTGCCGTCATAGATCCCAGCACTATCGATGGTGCCGGAGTTGTTGAGGAAGTTGTCGTAGCCGCCGTTGAAAGCCACTCCGGCTGATATGTCGTAGCCGCTGCCACCGCCATCTTCCGGTATTGCGTTCGTGATGGCGCCCGAATTGTTTACGACCGTCACCGCGCCGGATTCGCCGCCCTGGCTGGAGACCGCAATGCCGGTCGATCCGTAGCCGTGCGTCGTAATCGCGCCGCTGTTGGTGACCGTGACGTCGCTGGCGTAGCCCATGTCGCCGGACGACCGT
>JAYUAJ010000367.1:0-8876 GCA_043741375.1 Hyphomicrobiaceae bacterium
CCCGAGCGCGGCGCCTATGCCGGCGGCCATACGCATGCGCAGGACGGCCCGTGATGGCGCTTGATCTTCCGCCCACGGAGGCCAGTCAGAGCCATCAGCGCCGCCTGCTGCAGATCTGGCTCTCACCGTCGTTCCCGGTGGGCGCCTTCGCCTACAGCCATGGCCTGGAGCGAGCCGTCGAAGCTGGCTTGGTGGCGGACCGCGACGACTTGCGCGGGTGGCTCGCCGATCTCTTCGCCCGCGGCTCGATCCGCAACGATCTGGTCCTGCTCACTGCGGCTTGGCGGGCTGCGCGCTCCCAAGACTGGGATGCGTTGGGCAAGATTTCCGAGCTCGCCACAGCGTTACAACCATCGGCCGAGCGGCGGCTGGAATCCCTCAGCCAGGGCGGATCGTTTGTCGACGCCATCGAGGCAGCGTGGCCTGTGGAGCGAGACAGTGGTCTGATCCGTTCCTCGCCAGTCACCTACCCAGTTGCGGTCGCTATCGCCGCCGCCGCCCACGGGATCGCGCTTGATGCAACCCTGGAAGCCTACGCCACCGCCTTCATCGGCAGCCAAACCTCGGCCGCCATCCGCCTGTCGCTGATCGGGCAGACGGACGCCCAGCGCATCACGGCGGCGCTGCTACCGGCCATCGCCGCCGCCGCGCGCCATGCCGAGACCGCGACCCTTGACGATCTCGGGGCTGCATGCCTGTCTGCCGATCTGTGCTCGATGGAGCACGAAACCCAATACACGAGGTTGTTCCGCTCATGACGCGATCATCGCACGGCCCCTTGCGCGTCGGCATTGGTGGACCGGTCGGCTCGGGAAAGACCACGCTTACGGAGCAACTCTGCAAAGCGTTCCGCAATCGGATCGACCTCTGCGTCATCACCAACGACATCTACACCAAGGAAGACGCCGAGATTCTCATGCGCGCGCAGGCCCTGCCTCTGGAGCGCATCATGGGCGTGGAGACGGGAGGCTGTCCGCATACAGCCATTCGCGAGGATTGCTCGATCAATCTCGCCGCCATCGCGACCATGCGGGCGAAGTTTCCAAAACTCGATCTGATCCTGATCGAGAGCGGCGGTGACAATCTTGCGGCGACCTTCTCGCCGGAACTGGCCGATCTCACGCTCTACGTCATCGACGTCGCCCAGGGCGAGAAGATCCCGCGCAAGGGCGGGCCCGGGATCACGCGCTCGGACCTTCTTATCATCAACAAGACCGACCTCGCCCCCCATGTGGGCGCCAATCTCGACATCATGGCGAGCGACGCCAAACGCATGCGCGGCGACAAGCCGTTCGTGTTCACGAATATGCGCACGGGCGAGGGGTTGGCGACAGTCACCGCGTTCATCGAAAAGAGCGGTGGGCTGATGTAGCCTCAGAACCCGGTGTCAGGCACTTAAGGGCCTGACACCACGTCCGCGCCTGTCCATCGGCTCCTGCACTGTCACCGCGAAAGCAACAGATCCAGCATCGACACCAGCCGTTCGAAATCACGGCCGGCGAATTGGGCGGTGACGGGGAGCGCCGTGCTGGCATGGCGCAGGTCGGCGAGGCGGCCGCCCTCGGGCAGGCGCGCGATGTCCTTTTCCGTGGTCACCAGCAGCGCGCGATGGCGGTCCGAGAGTTGCAACAACCGGTCCGCCTCGGCAACCGTGAAGCGATGATGATCCGGGAACATTGCTGTCTCGACAACCTCGGCGCCGATACTGCGCAAGGTCTCAAACAGCTTTGAGGGCCGGCCGATTCCGGCATAGGCGACGACGCGTTGGCCCTTGAGGTTGGCAGCAGCCGCCCGATCGGGTTGCAATTGCGCGCGCAGTGTCGGACCGGGAAAGTTCCGCAATCCTTTGGGCAATCCCGGCAACTCCTCGCCGGCCGCGCACAGTATGACCAGCGCATCGGTGCGTCTGAGCTGATCCGCCAGGTCGGCGCGTAGCGGGCCGGCCGGCAGCACCAGACCGTTGCCGATCATGCGTTGCGGATCGATGACCGCCAGCGACAGGCGTTTGGCCAGGCTTGGATTTTGCAGGCCGTCATCCATCACAATGACGTCGAGCCCCAGAGCCTCCAGGGCTTTGGCGCCAGCGCCCCGGTCGCGCGATATAACCGTTGGAGCCAAGCGCGCCAGCAGCAAGGCTTCGTCGCCGACGTCTGCCGACGTATCGCCCGGCAAAGTCACGGCATGCGGACCAACCTCCCGCCCACCGAACCCCCGGGTCAGGAACCCCGGCTTGCGGCGCGCGGCCTTTAACAGTCCTCCGATAGCCAGCGCAACCGGCGTCTTGCCCGCCCCGCCCGCCGTGAGATTTCCGACGCACAGCACGGGCAGGGTGGAGCGATAGGGCTTGGCTTGATCAAAGCGCAGGCGCGCTGCGGCGGCGACCAGGCTGGCGGCTGGTCCGAGCAGGCGCGCCGTCGGCGTGACGTCGTCCCGGTACCACCAGCTCGGCGGTTCAAGGCGCACCGGCTGCGCCTCCGGGTTGCAACAGGGGTTCGAGCGCCGCCAGCGTTTTGGCCAACGCGCCGCCCAGACTGCCGACGACGTTGCGGGCGTTGCGGCGCATGCGCTCGGCAGCTGCGGGATCGGCGAGCAGATCAGCGATGGCCGGAGCCAACTCGGCCGCCGCGGAGATTTTCCGGCAGCCCTCTTTCGCCTGGAGCGCCCCATACACCTCGGCAAAGTTGTGCCAATAGGGGCCCGAGATCACCGCCGTGCCGAGTTGGATCGCCTCGATTGGATTCTGGCCGCCGTGCTCCACCAGCGATCCGCCGATGAAGGCCACCGGCGCCTTGGCATAAAACAGGCCGAGTTCACCCAAAGTATCTGCGACATAGACGGCATCGCTCGCTTTGGGCAACGCGCCCGTCGAGCGCTGCGCGACGGACAATCCGCCGTTTTTCAGTTCGCTGACGATCGCCGCGCCCCGCTCGGGGTGGCGCGGCACCACGACGGCCAGAAGATCCGGCCGCTCACGGAGCAAAACGCGTAAGGCCGCGCCGACCATTGCCTCTTCGCCGGCGTGCGTGCTTGCGGCCAGAAACAGCGGCCGATCGCCTAAGGCTGTGGCGAACGCTGTCGCAGCTGCGGCATCGACCGGTAGCGGCGTTGAATCGTATTTCAGGTTGCCGGCCGGGCGGGCATTGGGCGCCCCGAGCTTGCCAAATTGACGCGACAGATACTCGGTTTGAGCGAGAACCACCGCGAAGCTGCCAAACAGCCGCCGCGCCATGGTCGGACGCCGCCGCCAACCGACCAGCGAGCGATCCGAGAGGCGTGCGTTCACCAGCGCAAGCGGGATCGCGCGGTCGGCGGCGGCCTGAACCAGGTTTGGCCAGATCTCTGATTCGACGAATACGCCCAATTGGGGACGCCAGTGATCGAGAAACTTGGCGACGTAGCTCGGCCCATCGACCGGGATGTACTGATGGATGACCTGGTCGCCGAGCCGCGCTGCCGCCAAGGCTGCCGAGGTTTTCGTGCCGGTGGTGAGCAGCACCGTGGCATCGGGATGGCGCGTCTTCAGTTCGCCAATTAGCCGTGACACAGCGTTGGTTTCGCCGACGCTGGCCGCGTGCAGCCAGATCAGCCGGCCCCCTGGGCGCTCCCGGCTTGCGACGCCCATCCGTTCGGGGGCTCGCAACGGATCTTCCTTACCCTTCCGGGCGCGGTAGGCGAGAACTGCGGGCACGATGGGTTGTAGCGCCCGCGTCGCCACTCGATATCCGGCCAGCATCGGGCTGGCCTTGGTGGCGGCTCGCTGCCGGGCCATCAGCAACGGATCGGCGGCGCCGGCTTTGACATAGGCGTCGCGTGTCGCGTCATTGAGACGGTCCTCGACCAGTTGCCGCAACCGCTCCTGCTCTGCGTCGGAGGCATCGTGTGGAACAAAAACGGGATCGCCGACCACCGAACCGCAGGTCGACCACGGCAAGTTGATGGTGAGACGGCTCCAGGTCGGGAACGAAATGAGGCGCGAGGAGGCAATGGCGACCGGCACGATGGGCCGGCCAGTAATGCGGGCCAGCGTGACGATGCCCAGTCCAGCGCGGCGCGCGGGGCCCGGTGGCACATCGGCCGTCATGGCCACCGAAACGCCGTTTCGCAGCGCTTCCTGCGACGCGCGGATGGCGTGTGAGCCGCCGCGGTCCTTCTTGCGTCCTCCAGCCCCTGCTCCGCGAATCAGCTCGATCTGAAAGTGCTTCAGCATCTCAGATGCGACCTCGGCATCGCCGTGCCGCGCCACCATGACCTTGGTGGGGTATCTGGGAAAGGTCAGCAGCGGCAGCAGCAGGAACTGACCGTGCCACATGGCAAAGATGAAGGGGTGCTGCGCGGTGAGCTTGCGGCCCTGGCGCCGGCCCTCCAGATCGCCGAGATGCGGCACCCATTTGCTGGTCCGCTGCACCAGCCAGACAAAACGGTACAGCGCCGCGCCAGTGAGCCGGTAGAGGAGTTTAGGCTGGTCCTTTGGGTCTCCCATCGGGCGCGCTCGTTTGTCCTGTGGAGCCACTCGGGGAGCAGGCGGCTTGCGGGTCGGCTGCATAGCGGATAATGAAGGCGACTGGTAGCGCTACTGCATAGTGGCAATTGCCTGGGGGCGCAGTAGCCTGCGTCAATCGGCGGGGATAGTATCGCGCCGATATGAACCCACGTCACAAGCCATCAATCATAAGCAAACAGTCTCAGGCTCCCAACATCCGATGACAGCCTCGCGCAATCCCGGACCGTTCCCGCGCCAGGGATATTTCAGGTTGTTGCGCAAAAGCTTCCAGGCTGCGGCGCGCGACTTTCGCGGTCGCGCCAATGGCCTGGCCGAGCGCTTGCCGGCGCCGCTGCGGAGGGTGCTGGAGGCGCCGGTCTCCTATGCCGATATGCTATTGGTGGATCACGGCGTTTTCCGCCTGCTGTATCTTAACAAGCACCGCCTCTCGACCGAAGCCTACCGCGCAGCACAACCGGCCCCGCACGATGTTCGCCGGTTTGCCCGCCAAGGCGTGCGCACCATCATCAATCTGCGCGGCGAGCGCGATTGCGGCGCTTACCGGCTGGAGCAGAAGGCCTGCGCGGCACTAGGGATCGAAATGATCAATTTCAAGCTGTTGTCGCGCGCTGCTCCGGACAAGGACACTGTCAAAGCGGCGGCCGAGGTCTTGAGCACCATTAGCTATCCCATGGCCATGCACTGCAAGTCGGGCGCCGACCGGGTTGGGTTGATGAGCGTGCTTTACAGCCATTTGCGCGCCGGCCAGCCGATGGAGATCGCCAAACGGCAACTGAGCTGGCGTTACGGCCATTTCAGCCAAGCCGATACCGGCATTCTAGATGCGTTTTTCGACAGCTATGTCGCGTTTAATCGCAAGACGCCGACACCGTTCCTGGATTGGGTGGACACGCATTACGATCCAGCCGCCGTGCGCGCCTCGTTCCGCCCAAGCGGCTGGGTAACGCTGGTCACCGACAAGTTGATGGGACGGGAATAAACACCACATGAACGATGCAGAGCGCAAGCCGGTAAATCTCGCCCTGCAAGGAGGCGGCGTCCATGGGGCTTTCGCCTGGGGTGTGCTCGACAAATTGATCGAGGATGGACGGCTCTCGATCAAGGCCATGAGCGCAACCAGCGCCGGTTCCATGAACGCCGTTGTCATGGCCTATGGCAACTCGATCGGAGGGGCAGACGGCGCACGCGCCAAGCTGGCTGAATTCTGGCGCTTGATCGCGGATACCGGCATGCGCTGGTCGCCGCTGCAGGCCATGCCGTGGGATAAATGGCTGGAAGGCTTCGGACTGAAGCCGGATATTTCGCCCAGCTATATCGCCTTCGAGGCGATCACCCACACATTCTCTCCTTACCAACTGAATCCAATGAATTTCAATCCGTTGCGCGACGTGTTGGAGCAGGTGGTCGACTTCGATCACCTGAAACGCTGCAAGGTCACGACCAGGCTTTTCATCAGCGCCACGAACGTGCGCACCGGCAAGATCAAGGTGTTTGAGAACGACGAACTTAGCGCCGATGCCGTGCTGGCCAGCGCCTGCCTGCCTTACATCTTTCAGGCCGTGGAGATCGATGGCGAGGCCTATTGGGATGGCGGATTCATGGGCAATCCGGCGATCTTTCCGCTCATCTACCACGGCGCCTCGCGTGATGTGGTGATCGTTCACGTCAACCCCATCGTGCGCGATGAACTCCCCCGTACGGCGCCCGAAATTTTCGACCGCATCAACGAGATCAGTTTCAATTCGTCCCTGATGCGCGAAATGCGCGCCATTGCGTTCGTCGGCCGGTTGATGGGCGATTCCCGGCTCGATGCCAGCCGATACCGGCACATGCTCATTCACTCGATACGCGATGACGCCGAAATGGTGCGGCTTGGCGTTGCCAGCAAACTCGCCCCGAACCGGGATTTGATTGACCATCTCAAGGAATTGGGCCGCGTCACCGCCAGCAAATGGCTGGAGCACAACTTCGGCAAGGTCGGCAAAGAATCGAGCATCGACGTCGTTCAGACATTTCTGTGAGGGTTGGTTTATGTCCATTGCCGATCGCGTGCGCATCGACGACGTTACGCTGCTTTCCGACAACTGGGGCCAGCTGAAAAAGACCACCTTCGCCTATCGGCGCAACGATGGGTCATGGCAGACCCAGAGCCGCGAAACCTACGATCGGGGCGATGGCTGCACCATCCTGCTCTACAATTTGGCCAGGCGTACGGTTGTACTGACGCGTCAGTTTCGTTTTCCCGCTTTCGTCAAGGGCCACGACGACCTCATGATCGAAACCCCTGCGGGGCTGCTTGATCAGGCCACACCAGAGGACGGTATCCGCAAGGAGACCGAGGAGGAAACCGGCTTTCGGATCGCGAAGCCGCGCAAAGTCTTCGAAGCCTTCATGAGTCCAGGATCGGTGACCGAGCGGCTGTATTTCTTCATGGCCGAATATGCCCATGAGGATCGGGTAAACGACGGTGGCGGCCTTGCCCACGAAGGCGAAGAGATCGAAATCCTGGAGCCAACCATCGAGGAAGCGCTCGCCCTGGTCACCGCAGGCCAAATCGTCGATGGCAAGACGATCATGCTGTTGCAGCACGCCGCACTGACGGTGTTTGCGGCCCAGGCTTAACCTCACATCCCTTGGGGATCGGGGCTCAACACATTGACGCCCCAATTGACCGGCCATCTGCCCAGACCATAAACTTTGCCCGGAATCAGGACGCCCGACGTATGAAACTTCGCCACTTGCCCCCCCGACCGTTCGGCCGCTTGCTGGCGGCGGCCTGCTTTGGGGCCATGGTGAGTTTGTCACCAGCGGTTTGTGCGCAAGACGCCACCGAGGACATAACGGGCGCAACGACGCCGCAGGCCCAGGCGCCTCAAAGCCAACAACAGCTCTATTGCCGGCAACTGGAGCGACAGTTAAGCCCAGGGTGGCAGCAGGCCCTCGCCGGTCGCGATATGGTACCGCGCATCGAGGCGCAAATGGCCAGGACCGATCAGGCCTACCGCCGAGGCCTTGCCGCGGCCGAGCAATCGGACTGCTACGACTATTTTCTGTTTACCAAGTCGTGGCGCGAAACGGCGCAATGCAACCAGATCCGTTCGACCGTCGAGGGCGCCCAGCGCACACTGGCCGACCTCAACCGGCAGCGACAATCGGCAGGCGCGTCCCAGGATCAGACCTCGCGCCAGGATGCCCTGGTGGCAGAACTGGCTCGCAACCGCTGCGGTCAGCAGTACGAGGCTGCGGCAAGCCACCGCAATGACGGCGTTCAGCCGGGCTTCTGGAGCGACGGAGAGGGACTGGCGCCAGGGGTGGGCGGGCCCAATTTCGGCACCGGCATCCTCGGAGTGCCGGGCTCGACCTATCGTACCATTTGCGTGCGCATGTGCGACGGCTACTACTTCCCGATCAATTTCGCCACCACCGAGCAGAGTTTCGCCACCGATGAAGAAACCTGCCAACGCCAATGCGGCACGCCCGCAAAACTCTACTACTACCCAAATCCGGGCGGCGAGGTGCAGCAAGCGATCGCCCTTGACGGCACGCCGTACACGGCGCTGCATAATGCGTTCCGTTACCGCAAGGAGTTGGTGAAGAGCTGCAGCTGCCGCGGTCAACCTGAGGGCGTCGATGCGACCGCCGGCACGCAGCCTTTGCCGCAAGGCGACGGAGCTGCA
The DNA here is from genome assembly GCA_043741375.1 of Hyphomicrobiaceae bacterium. Lineage (GTDB taxonomy): Bacteria > Pseudomonadota > Alphaproteobacteria > Rhizobiales > Hyphomicrobiaceae > JANYHF01. The sequence continues at coordinate 8,179 of JAYUAJ010000367.1, forward strand.
GGCGTAGGCGAGCAAGGACAGCTAACCGATCAGGGTGGCTTGCCTGATGCCGCGATCGATCCAAACGCCCTGATGCCTTTGCCCACGTTACACAGGAAGCTGACCGCCAATAAGATCCGCCAGTTGCCAAATTTGGTGACATCCCAGCACTGAATTGGCCTTGACAACCTAGAGTTGCAAAAACTATTGTGACCCAGGGTTGCGGTTAGATCCCAGTGGGCCAAACACAGATCATCAGCAGACGGCAACGGATTCTACTGCAAAAACGAATCGCTCAATCACTGCGGACGGATGCATATTCTTCCGTTGTCAAATATTATTTATACTCCCATGATACCAAAGGCTGACTGCTTTGGGAAAGTTTTGCGTAACACCGTTTCAGGGGGTTGGTATGCGCGTAAATGTGGCGATCGCGATTCGTCCGATCGGACTTGATGATTTGTCTGACGTTCGGCATGTGCATGGACTGGCGTATCGCGCCTTGACCGGACCGGCTCTGGCCGAGGATCAGGTCGATGCCCTCGTCGAATTCGTGCGCTCTCCTCAGTATAGCGACTATCTATTGGGTCATGGCTGCGTCGGCGCCTGGATCGGCAACCAACTGTGCGGTACCGCCGGCTGGGGACCAGGCACCAACATCGGCGTCGGCGCAAAGCTGGCCGGCGTTTGCGTCGATCCGCTGTTCAGCCGTCTCGGCA
>JAYUAJ010000368.1:0-3816 GCA_043741375.1 Hyphomicrobiaceae bacterium
TCTCGCTAAATGCACCGGGTGCGGTGAAACATACAGTAGTGTAGGCGACAATCGCTGGCGGGGGAAAGCTGAGATGCGGGTTGGTCGCGCCATATTAGGCAAATGGTCGGGCCGGTGACTCAATTGAACGGCCGGGATACAAAGGCCTAACTGTCTTTCACTTTCGCCTTCTTCTTCGGCGACTTAACGCTTCCCTTCGCTTTCGGCGGTGCGGGCGGTGCTGATTTTAGTGTTCGCTTGAGCAACACCGGCAAGGTTTTTTTACCCGGCGCAGGTTTTTTGGGCGCGTCGCGCGTGGTCGCCTTCTTACGCGCCGAGCCCGGCATTTTCGCGACCCGTTGCGTGGCCCGGGAAGCGGCAGAAGGAGGTTCCGCTGCAGCTAAATCCAAGCCGAACAGTTCGGCCAGATTGTCGTCGGCCAAGACGCGGCCAGCGTCCGGCTTGGACTGTGCCAGCGGAAGCCCGACTTCAAGGTTGGCGACCAGTTCTCGCTCATCCACCGCGCGCAGTTTGAACAGCAACTCTGGCCGCTCATCCAAGCGTGCGCCGACGCCGTACAGCACGGCCGCGATATGCTTACACAGCGACGCATAGTCGGGACAGCTGCACGAGAACTGGATCTCGGCAGGTTTGGGAAACAGTCCGTTGTCTTGCCGACATAGCCGCGCCATCACGCCTTGGGAGAAGCGGCCCTGCAACAGCTCTACCAGCGAATCGATGCCGCCGGCGCAATCGCGGCAGATCGCCTGCCATTGCGCCTTGGGCGACGCCTTGATCTGCACTTTAACTTTGTAGAGCGATGAGCCGCTGACCAGCGCGCTGATTTCCTGCGGCGAGATCTGCAGATCCAACACGGAGCCGTTGCGCACGTAGGTGCGCCCTCGTGGCAGCCGGTTCTCGAAATCCCGATAGCTTTCTAAGTTTTCACACCACGCTTTGCCCCAGAAGGTGTTGGCGATCCCTTTGCCGGTAATTTTAACCGGCGACATTACCTGGCCTTTCTTCGCCAGTTTAGCCACCTGACGCGCCGCTTGTTTGCGCCGCTCTGCCACCGGCACATAAGGTGGCCATGCGTCATAAAACGCTGACATTGCAATTAATCCTTCATCACAGCATTTAAATCTAGCGTCACCAAACGGATTAGTTCAGTGTCCGGCAATTCAGTCAAATTAATTTCACTGGAGGGTCCGACCAGCAAGTCTTCCGACAATGACTTCTTCGCTTCGATCAGTGCATCGATTTTATCTTCGACCGTGCCTTGGCAAACAAATTTGTGTACTAGTACGTTCTTCTTCTGGCCGATCCGGAACGCGCGATCGGTCGCTTGGTTCTCGACGGCTGGATTCCACCAGCGATCGAAATGCACCACATGCGACGCCGCAGTGAGGTTCAAGCCCGAGCCGCCCGCTTTTAACGACAAGATGAAGAACGGTACGGTTTCGTCTTGCTGAAACGTGTGCACCAGGGCTTTGCGCTGTTTGACCGCCGTGCCGCCGTGCAGGACTAAACCAGGGCGACCGAAAAGCCCACCGAGGTAGCTCGCGAGCGGCTCGGTCATTTCACGAAACTGAGTGAAGACCAGCATCTTTTCTTGGCGCGCGGCGATCACTTCCACGATCTCGCGCAGCCGCGCCCATTTGCCGCTGTCGTCTGCCGCCCAGCGTCCGTCATTCAGCCACTGCGAGGGATGATTGCAAATCTGCTTCAGTCGCATAAGGGTGGCCAGCACGATTCCTTTGCGTTGAATGCCATCCGCGTCTTTGAGCACTTTCGCCAACTCAACGACGGTCTGTGTATAAAGCGCCGCCTGCTTCGGTGTGAGGTAGCAATGGGTTTTGAGTTCCGTCTTGTCGGGCAAGTCGCTGATCACGCGTCGGTCGGTTTTCATGCGCCGCAGAATGTACGGCCGCACCAGCTCGCGCAACGGCCCATAGGGGTTGCGTTCGTTGCTCGTCATGCGCTTGGTATAGTGCGTGAATTGCTTCGCCGTGCCGAGCAGACCGGGATTGATGAAATCGAAGATCGACCACAGATCGCCCAAGTGATTTTCCACTGGGGTGCCCGTTAAAGCAATGCGCGCCTGCGCATGCAGCGCTTTGGCGGCCTTGGTTTGCTGGGCATTCGGATTCTTGATCGCCTGAGCTTCGTCGAGCACCACGAACTGCCAGCGCATTTGCGCCAGCAGCGGCAGGCGCAAGAGGGTGCCGTAACTGGTGATCGCGAGATCGACGTCACCGAGGTCAGCGAGCGAGAGCTGCTTAGCCGCAGCCGCGGTTAGCGCAGATGGATGTAGTACCAGCGCGTTCAAACTCGGCGCGAAGCGCCGTAATTCCTCGGCCCAATTGCCGAGCAGAGACGCGGGCGCCACCAGTAAACTCGGCTTTTTCGCCGGATAAGTTTTTGTCTGCATCAGCAGTAACGCGAGTACTTGAATGGTTTTACCCAATCCCATGTCATCCGCGAGGCAGGCGCCGAGTCCTAAGCCCGTTAACAAGTGCAACCATTCCACACCAGCCTTTTGGTAGGGACGCAAGGTTCCGTTCAACGCCGCGCCCGGATCGCCACCGCCACCCGTGGGCGCACGCAGCCGTTGTAGCGTCTCGGCCAGCCACGGCCCGGCGTTGATTTGCGCCCAATCAGCCGCAAGCGGATCGACTTCGCGCGCAGTCAAGTTCGCGCGCGACAACATCCGCATCGCATCACTGAAGCTGAGCCCGTCTTTTGCTGCCAGTGCTTCGGCCGCCTGTAGCTGCGCCATCGCACCTTCGAGTCGGGCGCGATCGATTTCCACCCACTGTCCGCGCAATAGGACGAGATTCTCGGTCCCGCTAAGCAAATTTTTCACTTCCTCCGCAGAGAGCGCCTCGCCTTCGAGCGTGATCGCCATGCGGAAATCGAGCACCGCGTCCAGTCCGAGGGCTGACGGGGCGCGCGTGCCAACGGTACCCGTGACCTGCGGTCGTGCGGGTCGATTGGCGCGCCAGTTGGCGGGCATGCGGACCACGACACCGGCGTCCTCCAACGCAGGCACGCTGGCGAGGAAGCGGGCCGCATCGCTGGCGCTCCAACGCAGCGGATGAAAAATCTCTCCAGCATCGACCAGTGGCTTTAACCAGGAACAACTCGTTGCGGCGCGTTGCACCGGCAGCAGCAGTGACAACAAATTCTGACGGTTGGCCGCGCCCGCATATTCACGCAACGCTTCGCCCAACGGGACGTGTTGCGCACGCGCTTGCGCTGAGAGGCGCGTGGTGTAGGTCGCCATAAAAGCGAAGGGTTGCGCTGGATCGCGTTTATTCTCCGCAAGATTGAAATGCACGCGCCCAACCAAGTTCCAGGCTGGATTCAGGCGTTGCAGAAAATCTTGCAGATCAGTTTTCGCGGCGAGAAGTTGGCGCGCGAAGGCTGCCCCGATCTGGGCCCACAGCGCGAGGAGGGTTTCTGCGCTGATGTATTCCGCGCCCGGCATCAGCGGCGCGGTCAACACCAGCGTATCAAGCTCGGCCGCGGTGGGCGGGGACATCGAGGGCACCGCGACAATATCATTGGTTCCCGCGAACGACAGACACAGCGCACTTACGTACCTCGCCGAGAAACTACGCCACCACATGAACGCAGGGGGCAGCGACTGCCCGATCTCACCTGCCCCGAGCTGGACTAGACCTTCGCCCGCGCCCGTCGCAAATGCCTGCGCGAGGCGCGCCGCGACCCGTTCGTCCAAGGTGGTGGCGTCGGCAACTTCTTCCAACAGCAACTGGCCGTGCGGAGTCAGCCGTAATCCGACGCGCGACATGGGGTGTTTGTAATCCTGTGGGT
>JAYUAJ010000369.1:0-3806 GCA_043741375.1 Hyphomicrobiaceae bacterium
AAAATCTCCCGCTTGCGGGCCGCCCAACGCCGGAAACCGAAGCGCGAGGCCAGTGCCACCAAAGACACCACCGGCAGCAGTCCGCCCAAAACCGCGGCCACGAGCATAAGCTGCGGTTCTTTGCCCTGGGCGAAGCCATTCTGGATGCGCGTCCAGAATGTCGTCAGCACCGGCTCGGGCGCCGGATCGGAGACGACTTCAGCGGCGGCCTGGGACAATGCAGGCGACGCGCCCAAAGCCGGCACAGCGAACATAAGAAGAAGAGCGACGATCAATCCGCGCATCATGAAACCCTTGCGGCGGCGGTTGTTCTGCTCGGGCGGTCCCGAACTCGTGCCTCTGTCGTCGCCCAACTTTGCGGCTGCAAAACGGCGTTTGGCGTTGGCAAGTCCGGCCGTGCCACAATTCGGGGCAAATTTGCCGTCAGAGACTTAGCCCACGATGTGGCACAACGCATAGTCACGTCCACCTCGGTTCGAACGCTTGGCTGGCGTCGGACGCAACCGGCAGCTTATGACATTGGTCCCAGCAACCCCATCTGTCGCATCAGCCAGAGCACTCGATCCGCGCATGGACAATCTGCTCGCCCTGCCCATCGGAACCGAACTTGCCGGCGACTATCGCATCGCCAGGGTGCTGGGCGCTGGCGGCTTCGGCATCACGTATCTGGCCGAAGAAACCCCGCTCAATCGCGGCGTCGCCATCAAGGAATATTTCCCATCCGACTTCGCGGCACGCGAGGGCACCACGCTGGTGCGCTCCAAATCGCAGAGCCAGGACGAGGACTATCGCTGGGGGCTCGACCGTTTCATCGAGGAAGCGCAGGCGCTCGCCACCTTCGACCACGCGAACATTGTGCGTGTGTACAGATATTTCCGTCAGAACAACACCGGCTACATGGTGTTGAAGCTGGAGGAGGGGGTCAGCTTCAAAGCCTGGCTGGACAAGCTGGGACGGCGTCCGGTGCAGGCCGAACTTGATGCCGTCGTCGCGCCACTGTTGGACGCGCTGGAGCTCATTCATTCGCGCAGCTTCCTGCATCGCGACATTGCGCCCGATAACATCATGATCCGGCCCGACGGGTCGCCGGTGCTGATCGATTTCGGCTCGGCACGGCGCGAGGTGGCGAGCCACCTGTCCACCATGAGCGTGCTGGTGAAGCCGGGCTACTCGCCGGCCGAGCAGTATGCGCAGGATGGGCGCCGGCAAGGTCCGTGGACCGACATCTATGCGCTGGCCGCGACCCTCTATCATGCCGTGACCGGCCGCCGGCCCGCCGATGCGCCCGGACGCATGCAACGCGACGATCTGGTGGCGGCAGAATTCGCGGCGCCCGAAGGAGCTTTCCGGAAAGGCTTTCTGCAAGCCATCGATGCCGCCTTGCGGCTGGCGGTCGAGGCCCGTCCGCAATCCATCGCCGAGTGGCGCAAGATGCTGCTGCATTCGGCGCATACGTCGGCACCAGCCAAGCCACAACGTGCTCCAGTGGCCAAGCCGAGCGCACAAACCCGCAAGCTGGATGGAAGCGATGAGCCTAGGCCGTTCCGTCTGAAGCCTAAGCCAAAGCCGGTTCCGGTTCCCGAGCCGCCCGCGCCCATGGCCGCCATCGCTGCGGCCCGGGCGTTGGCCGACGCAGCGCCCGCCAGGCCGGTCGCGCCAAGGCCTGCCGCCAAGACGCCGAGCGGTTCGCAACTTGCCGCCTTCATGGCCGCCATGACGCCGCTCGCAGCGGCGGCGCTTGTCAACGCCCGTACCGGTGCCCAGGACGCGCTGAGATGGCTGCACCAGGCGATGCCGCAGAAGGTCGTCGATGCACCGCCCCCGGCACGGCCGCGCGGACTGCTCGACCGCTTGGCGGATGCCAAGCCCGAGCCGACGGTACTGGCCTCCGCCGCCAAAGCGGCCGTCGAGACCGATCCCGAGACCAAGTTGGTGCGCGCGAGCGCTCCGGCGCCGGCGCCTGCGAAGGTCCCGCAGCTGCCGGTTGTGATTGCGCAGCCAAAGCCCAAAGGTGAGTCGCTGCTCGGCCGCGTCCAGCGAACCCTGCGTGGCCTGATGTTGCGTGCGGCAGTCGCTGCCGCGGTGGTTGTGGCGGTGGTCAGCGTCGAATTCTGGGGGCCGGCCGTCGGGCTGACGGTTCCCCACACGTCGTTGCTGAGCGGCAGCGACGTCAGCCTGATCCGCGCCATGCGTGGCCATGCTGTGGGCATCGATGCCCTCACTGCCACCAGCGACGGACTGCTCGCGTCGGCGGGAAATGACGGCCAGATGCTGATCTGGAACGCCAAGACCGGCGAGCAGTTGCGCAGCATCCTTGCGCCCGGCGCCCAGGTCACCGCACTCGCCTCGTCCGAGCACGTCCTGCTGGCGGGCATGGCCGACGGATCGCTTGGGCTGTGGCAGATGGATACCGGCGAAAAGCTTGGCGCCTTCAGCGAACATGACGGGCCGATCTGGGGGGCGACGTTCCTGTCCGGCTCAAAGCTGTTTGCGACCGTGGGCCAGGACACCAAAGTCCGGCTGTGGGACAGTGGCCGGGGCGCGCGCAACATCTGGTCTGACCACAAGCGGCCGGTGTTTGCGGTGGCCTACTCCGCGCACCGCCGCCTGCTGGCGACCGCCGGGGCCGACAAGACTGTGAAACTCTGGGACGAGCGCCGCCGCCGGCTGATCCGCACCTATTCAGGGCACACGGAGGATGTGCGGGCCGTGGCGATTTCGCCCGACGGGCAGATCCTGGCCTCGGCCGGCAACGACATGACCATCAGGCTGTGGTCGACCACGTCCGAAGAGCAGTTGAAGACGCTCACCGGACATACTAACCGCGTCGTGTCGCTGGACTTCTCGCCGGACGGCCGGATGCTGGCGTCGGGCAGCGAAGACGGCAGCGTGCGGCTGTGGGATGCCGCCACGGGGGCGTTGCTGAATACCTACGAGGGGCATGTGAAAGCGGTGCGCGCGGTGGCCTTCCTGCCAGACGGACACCAGCTGGCGTCCGCCGGCGATGATATGACGGTGCGACTGTGGAATGCGCGGATCGGTGGCTACCCGTAGGGTGCAATAGGCGTTCTTTCCTGCCGGGCCGAAGCCCTGCGAAGGCCGGACGCCGTATTGCACCGCAACGATGACAGCCTTCGCGTGAAGACGGTGCAATGCGGCGTGGAGAACGCCTATTGCACCCTACAGCCCCTTCCCCACCGCCACCGTGCCGGGATACTTCGTGCCGCTTCCGCCCGCGATCCAGGTGATCATCTTGGGCTTGGCATCGAGATCACCCGTAACGACATAGCAGACATAGTGGTCGCTCGGCGGCCATTTCGAGCAGAACTTGTCGCCCTGCAAATTCCATTCGCCATACGACGGCGGCTTTTCCGGTGCGACGTAGATGGTTTCGCCATTGACGTTGAAGAACTGCTTCCAGATACCGTTGATGTTCTGACCCGTGACCGTGTTGCCGCTGATCAGGGCGTCGATTTCTGGGCCCTTGAGCGGGCGCTCGTCGGCTTGGGCGGCTGCGGCGGCCATGCCAAAACAAATCGTAACAACGGAGACGATACGCTTACTGACCATATGTCGTTTCCTCGACTTCGGAACACGTGACTATCAAAGCAGACTAACGAACGTTTCCACCACCTTCTTCCGCCCATTGTCGGCGAAATCGACGGTTAGTTTATTTCCATCGATCTCGGCCACGGTCCCGGCGCCGAACTTGTCGTGGCGCACTTGATCCCCGACTTTGTAGGTTGAGCTCGGCCGAGCGCTGGAGGCGACCAAATCGCCGTCGATGGTCATGGCGCGCTTGGGTT
>JAYUAJ010000370.1:0-8816 GCA_043741375.1 Hyphomicrobiaceae bacterium
GTGCAGGTGTCGCAGGAGACGCTGGTCGGGACGCGGATTTCGGCGGTCTTGCCGGAGAACGCGTCGTTCAGCGTCACGTCCATGTTATAGCGTAGATCATCGCCGCGTTCGCGTCCGCCACGGGCGCCGCCGCCCGGCTGTTGCGCGCGGCCGGAGGCGCCGCGCCGTCCGCCCGGCTGGCCCATAAAGTCGCCGAACAGGTCGTCGAATATGTCGGTCATGGAGGCTGAGAAATCGCCGCCAAAGCCGTGCTGGCCGCTCATTCCACCTTCGAAGGCGGCGTGGCCGAACTGGTCGTAGGCCGCGCGCTTTTGCGGGTCGGACAGGGCCTGATAGGCCTCGTTCAGCTCCTTGAACTTCCGTTCGGCGTCCTTGTCGCCAGGGTTGCGGTCGGGATGATGCTGCTTGGCGAGATTGCGGAAAGCCGTCTTGAGTTCCGACTCGGTCGCGCCCCGCTTGACGCCGAGGATTTCGTAGTAGTCGCGCTTGGCCATGCCCCAGCGTCCTCGCTTTTCAAATGCCGGCCAGATGTCGTCGTGAGGTGGGCTGAGCCTTTACCGCAAAGCCACCGCGCCGGCGCCAGGTGGGCTTCGCAAAGTTGGCTCAGCCCACCCTACGGTATGGCGGATATTGCTAGGCAGACTTCTTCTTCCCGTCCTTGACCTCTTCGAAGTCCGCGTCAACGACCTTGTCGTCGTCAGCATCGCTGCCGCTCGCCGCTGCCGCGCCACCCATGTCCTTATACATCGCTTCGCCCAACTTGAGCGAGGCCTGCTGCACCGCGTTGGTCGCGGCGCGGATCTTCCCCGCATCGCCGCTATCCAGTGCAGCCTTCAGATCGCCGATACCAGTCTCGATGACGCTCTTGTCGGCCGCGGAGATCTTGCCGCCGTGCTCCTTCAGCGCCTTTTCAGTCGAGTGCATAACCGATTCGCCCTGGTTGGACGCGTCCACCAGGTCGCGGCGCGCCTTATCCTCGCCCTTATGCTTCTCGGCGTCGTCCATCATCTTCTTGATGTCTGCGTCGCTGAGGCCGCCCGAGGCTTGGATGCGGATCTGCTGCTGCTTGCTCGTCGCCTTGTCCTGCGCGCCGACGTTGACGATGCCGTTAGCGTCGATATCGAACGTGACCTCAATCTGAGGCACACCGCGCGGGGCGGGCGGAATGCCGACCAGGTCGAACTGGCCCAGCATCTTGTTGTCGGCCGCCATTTCACGCTCGCCCTGGAACACGCGGATGGTCACCGCGTTCTGGCCGTCCTCGGCGGTCGAGAAAACCTGGCTCTTTTTAGTCGGAATGGTCGTATTGCGGTCAATGAGGCGCGTGAACACGCCGCCAAGTGTTTCTATACCCAAAGACAAGGGTGTGACGTCGAGCAACAGCACGTCCTTGACGTCGCCCTGCAGCACGCCGGCCTGGACCGCAGCGCCGATGGCGACCACTTCGTCCGGGTTGACGCCCTTGTGCGGCTCGCGGCCGAACAGCTGTTTCACCACTTCCTGCACTTTGGGCATGCGCGTCATGCCGCCAACCAGCACCACTTCGTCGATCTCAGCCGCCTGCAAACCGGCGTCCTTGATGGCCGACTTGCACGGCTCAATGGTCTTCTGGATCAGGTCGTCCACCAGGCTTTCGAGCTTGGCGCGCGTCAGCTTCATCGTGAGATGTTTTGGACCGGACTTGTCCGCCGTAATGAACGGCAGGTTGATTTCGGTCTGCTGCGCGCTAGAGAGCTCGATCTTGGCCTTTTCGGCAGCCTCTTTCAGGCGCTGCAAGGCGAGCTTGTCATTCCTCAGATCGATCGCCGACTCTTTCTTGAACTCGGCCACGAGATACTCGACGATGCGCATGTCAAAATCTTCGCCGCCGAGGAACGTGTCGCCGTTGGTCGATTTTACTTCGAACACACCGTCGCCAATCTCGAGCACCGACACGTCGAAGGTGCCGCCGCCGAGGTCGTACACGGCGATGGTCTTGCCCTCTTTCTTGTCGAGCCCATACGCGAGCGCGGCCGCCGTCGGCTCGTTGATGATGCGCAGCACTTCGAGGCCCGCGATCTTGCCGCCGTCCTTGGTGGCCTGGCGCTGGGCGTCGTTGAAGTAGGCCGGTACGGTGATGACGGCCTGCGTTACCTCATGACCGAGATAGCTTTCGGCCGTCTCTTTCATCTTCTGCAGAATGAAGGCGGAGATCTGCGAGGGAGAGTATTTCTTGCCGTGGCTATGCACCCAGGCGTCACCATTGTCGGCGCGCACGATGTCGTAGGGCACCAGACCTTTGTCCTTGGCGACCATTGGGTCGTCGAAGCGGCGGCCGATCAGGCGCTTGATGGCGAAGAACGTGTTGAGCGGATTGGTCACCGCCTGGCGCTTGGCCGGCAGTCCGATCAAACGCTCGTCGTCCTCCGTGAAGGCGACAATGGAAGGAGTGGTGCGCACGCCTTCGGCGTTTTCGATCACCTTCGGCGTCGACCCTTCCATAACGGCGACGCAGGAATTTGTGGTGCCGAGATCGATGCCAATGACTTTAGACATGGAATTTATCGTCCTTCATGTTGTGGCCGACCGCCCGGACCTGATGTCCAGCGTCCTGAAATACGAAGCGGTCCCCAAACCTTGCCCTGGGAATCAGGCTCGTGGAGCTATATAGGGGGCAGGATTTGGGCGTTCAACGGGTCGTGATGTCCGGCTCTGCATATTTGTGACGCTGTTGACGCGCCGCGATGCAGCGCAAACCTAGTCGAATTTGCCGCCATTGCCTACCGCAGACGGAGCGTCGTGTCATGGAGTTGGTCGAAGGGTTCCGCCACTTTCCCCAGTATCTGCGGCCGATCGAACAAGCGGCACTGCTGTCGGCGATCCAGGACCTGCTGGCCGCCGCTCCGCCGTTTACGCCCACGATGCCGCGGACTGGCAAGCCGATGTCGGTTGAAATGTCGAATTGCGGGCCTTTGGGCTGGGTCACCGACAAGGAACGTGGCTATCGATACCAGCCGATGCATCCCGTCACCGGCACGCCGTGGCCGGCCATGCCGCCCCAACTGCTCACGCTTTGGAACGATCTTTCCGCCTATTCGGCGCCCCCCGAGGCCTGCCTGATCAACATCTATCGCGACAAGGCCAAGATGGGGCAGCACCAGGACAAGGACGAACAGGATTTCGATGCTCCCGTGCTGTCGGTGTCGCTTGGCGACGATGCGGTGTTCTCGCTGGGCGGTTTGAAGCGTAGCGATCCGCGCAGCCGGCTCATGTTGTGCTCTGGCGATGTGATGTTGCTGTCGGGCAAGGCGCGACTGGCGTTCCACGGTATCGACCGGCTGAAACCGGGCACGAGCCTTCTGGTGCCCGGCGGCGGACGCATTAACCTGACGTTGCGGCGTGTGACTCAGCCGAAATGACCTGCTGGGTGGCTTTGGCGGCAGCTGGCCGAGCACACGTCTGAACGGGGACAAATACAGCTGACCGACCGAACGCAGCTCCCGCTGGTCTTCCTCAGCGATACCAAACTCGATCTCTTGCTGGCGGTTCAGCCCTAACGAAGGGCTAACGGCGAGGCGGCGCATTGGATACCTAGCTGCTGCCCCAACCCTTTCTTGACCCTTGGCTGATATGGTTAGCGATGCCAGGAGCAGCCATGTCTGATCGCGCCCACCCCTTTCCCGCCGACTTGCGGCTCCTGACGGCGTTGCGCGCGGTCGCGGCGCTGATGGTGGTGCTGTTCCACTTCGCGGACCGGACAGCGCCCGGATCGGGGCTGCATACGACCTTCATCGATCACGGCCAGCTCGGTGTCGATATCTTCTTTGTGCTGTCGGGGTTCATACTGGCGCATGTCTACTTGCAGCGCGTTGCCTCTGGCAGCTTCGCCATGGGCGATTTCCTCATCAACCGGCTGGCCCGCCTCTATCCCATGCACCTCTTGATGCTGGTGCTGGCGGCCGTCAACGGCTGGCTGGCGTGGCGCAAGGGGCTGGGTCTGGACGTCTACGGCCCGTTGATGGGTCTGGACCCGCAAACCGGCGGCGGCGCGCTGTGGAACCTGCTCACCAGTCTTACGCTGACCCAGGCCTGGGGCACCACCAACGGGCACTATTTCAACTCGGTATCCTGGTCCATCAGTGCCGAGGCGGCGGCCTATCTGCTGTTTCCGTTGGTCGCGGCGGCCAGTTTAGCCTTTGGCCTGCGCGCAAAACAGCGGTTGGCGGTGGCCTTGCTCGCCTATGTCGCCTGCGAAACTGGGGCGCAGATGGTGCTGGGTAGCGGTCTCAACGACCTGTCCTGGCGCTACGGCTTCCTGCGTATTCTTCCGGAATTCGCTTTGGGCGTGGCAGTCTACAGTTTCGGCGTATCCCGGCCGTTTTCGCGTGGGCTTTTGGTCTGGTTGCTGCCCGCCGGCCTGGCGGGAACCGTCGGATTGCTGGCGCTGGGCGCTCCCGTTGCCCTCATGCCGCCGGTCTTTGCCGCCGCCATCCTGCTGATTGCCAGCGCCGAGCGCGAAGGTCTGACGCCGCCAGACTGGCTGCTGCGCCCGTTCGTCTATCTCGGCGAGATCTCCTATTCGACCTACATGCTGCATCTGATCCTGGGCAAAGTGTACTTCAATGCCCTGGCGCGGCTGTTCGGCTACGACCCGCACGCCTTGCCGGCCTATCAGTGCCTCCTCGCCTTGGTTCCCATCCTGATTGCCTCGGCTGTCAGTTATCATTGTGTCGAGGTGCCCGGACGCCGGTTGCTGCGCGGCCTCTGGCAGCGCGCGTCCAGGCCTGGCGTGCGTTCCGCAGTTACGAGTTAGAGCGCCGGAAAAGTGTGAAGCGGTCTTCTGAAGAGAAGCGCGACCGAGCAAAGACTATCCCGGCATTGCTTTTGCATCTGCCCAAGACAAGCCTAATTCCTCTGGCACGCCCGTTGTGCTACGGATTGGTTAACAGTCGGGGTGCAGCGGATGCGTTGGAAGATCGAGCTTTTCGCAATCATATTTTTGGCCCTCGGTTTGGCCGCTTTGTTCCGCACCGCCGCATATGCAACCTATTTCATCCCGTCCGAAAGCATGGTGCCGACTCTCGAGGTGGGCGATCGCCTGGCGGTGTCGAAATTCGCCTATGGCTGGAGCAAGTATTCCCTGCCGCTGACCAATATCGGCATCCAGATGAATGGCCGCGTGCTGGGAACGCTGCCCGCGCGTGGCGATGTCGTGGTGTTCGTGCATCCGTTCGATGGACGCACCATGATCAAGCGTGTGATCGGGCTTCCGGGCGACCACATCCGGCTATCCAAGGGCCGTCTGTACATCAACGGTGCGCTGGTCGAACGGCGCGTTGAGGGTAGTTATCACTACCGCGAGCAGCAGGGCTCGGTGGCCGGCGTGACGCGCTACACCGAATTGCTGCCAGGCGGGCGTCAGCACATCATTGTCCAGCGCTCGGACTATGCCAGCGCAGAAAATATGCCGGACCTGGAAGTGCCGGCGGGCCATCTCTTCATGATGGGCGACAATCGCGACAACTCCGCCGACAGCCGCTTTGCCTCGATGGGACCGGTGCCCGTTGATAACCTGATCGGCCGGGCCGATACCGTGATGTACTCCAACCACACTTGCCAGGCCGAGGCAGGGCTTTACTGCGCCCCACGCCGCTCGCTTGCCGTCATCGAGTAATCCGCGATAGGTCTTCGGCGCCGGTTTGTTCGGCTTCGAGGGGGGCTATGCGCATTCGAGGGTTGCTGTTCGACAAGGACGGGACGCTGCTGGACTATCACGCCAGCTGGATGCCGCTGAACCGCGAGGTGGCATTGCAGGCCGCAAAGGGCGACGCCGCGCTGGCGCTCCGGATCCTGGTTGCGGCCGGATATGACCCGGCGACTGATCGGGTGCGTGCCAATACCCCGCTGGCTGTCGGTACTCCGGCCGAGATTGCCGCCGCATTCGCACGCGTCATTGGGACAGCCGAGATCGGAGCTCTCGAGTCGATCGTCGATGGTGTGTTTCAGACCGGTGGTATCAAGGCATCCAGGCTAGTGCCGCGCGCCCGCGAGGCGATCGTACTGTTCCGGCAACGGACGCATCGTCTCGGCATCGCCACCAGCGATTCGGCGGCCGGCCTTGCGACCTCGATGGCGCCCCACGATCTGATGAGCCAGTTCGATTTCGCGTGCGCCTATGACAGTGGCTTCGGTGTCAAGCCGGGCTCCGGAATGCCGCTCGCCTTTTGCCGGGCGTGCGCGGTGCAACCGGATGAAATCGCCGTCATCGGCGACAACCTGCACGACATCGAGATGGGCCGTGCGGCCGGCGCAGCGCTGGTGATCGGCGTGTTGACGGGCACCAGCACCGCAGCCGATCTCGCCGGCCACGCCGACCGGATCTACGCGGGTATTGCCGAAATGGCCGCCGACAACGGATTTATGAGCCTGTTGGCTTAGAGCGCTTCCGGAAAAGTGTGAAGCGGTTTTCCGAATAAAAGCGCGACCAAACAAAGACTTAGAGCCTTGAAGCGATTCGAAGAAAAGCTGCAAGACTCTAGCTCGGGCGTGACCCGCTGTCGGGGATCACGATCCGGAACGTAGATCCATCCGGGCCGCTGCGCGCCAGTTCCACCGTGCCGCCATGGCCCCGCACCAGCTCATTCACGATCGCCAGCCCAAGTCCGGTGCCGCCGACGCGCACGCCGCCTTCGAAAGGCACAAAGAGATTGGCCAGGGCTCGCTTAGGGATGCCGGGCCCGGTGTCGCCCACCTCGATTATGGTGCCTGAGCCGTTGCGATAGCCGTGGACGAGGATGGCTCCCCCACCGCTTGTCTTCTGCGCCTCCAGGGCTTGCATGGCATTGCGGCAGAGGTTGCTTAGAATGCGGAAGAGCTGATCCTGGTCGGCGTCGGCTGTCAGATCGGCGGGAACCGAGACATTGAACAGAGGCCCCTCGGCGCGCGGCAGGCCGAGACTGTCGCCAACTTCCTCGGCCAGCATCCGGACGATGAGCTTCTGACGCTGCGGCACCGGTTCGCGCGCGCGGCCGTATTGCAGCGTATCCTGACAAAGCCGGATGGCGCGATCCAAGGAACTGATCAGTTTTGGCGTCGCCCGCTCGACCGTCGGGTCCTTGACCATGCCGATGCGGTCGGAGATCAGCTGTGCGCTGGCGAGCGTGTTGCGCAGGTCATGGCTGATCTTGGAAACGGCCAGGCCCAGTGAGGCCAGATGCGATTTCTGCTGCAGCATGTCGCGCAGTTCTGTTTGCATGCTGGCAAGCGCGGACTCGGCGCGGCCCAGTTCATCGCCGCGGCCTGATGGCGTGATGATCCGGCGCCCGTCCTCTGGGCTGTGGGCGAATTCGATCACGTTCTCGGTCAGTCGTCGCATTGGCCGTACCAGCAGCCAGTTAAGCGCCAGGTAAACGAGCCCGGCGGTGATGATTGAAATCAGGAGCGATAGCCCAAGGATCGACAAGCCGAAGCGCACCATGGCCTGACGCAGCGGCGCTTCAGACATTACCACTTCGACGATGGCGCCATTGCTAATCGGAGGCTCACCAGAGACTCGGATTGTCCGGCCTTCGCTGTGGGGAAAGACCATGAGGGCGTCCATGACCTTGCCAAGCGCCGTGGTCTGAGTGAGGTCGAAATCCGCGTCGATTTCCGGCGGCATATCCTCGGCCATTACTAACAGACGACGCGCCGGGAACTTCACCGCGATACCGCGCACCTGGGCGGCCATCAGCAGTTGTTCGCGCAGCATTTCAGGCAGTTTGCCATTTGGCGCCGCTTCTGCGGCAAGTGAGGCAATTTGCGCGGCCTGCAGCCGATCCATCAGCCAATTGAAGCGGAAATTGGCGATCGAGGGAACAAAGATCAGGACTTCGGCCAGCATCACAAAGCCGAGCGTCAGCAGCAGTAGTTTCCCCGACAGGCCAAGGCCCCGTCGGACGTCGCTCCCTTTGGACGAAATCGGCGTTCCGGCGGTATCGAGTCCCGTCGCCGCGCGGTCGAGGGTGGTGCTGCCGTTGCCAGCCAAGATGTTTGCTCTCCCACTGGTTAGATGTCAGCCGCGGCCGGGAAGCAGCCGCAGGGCTGAACCAAGCGCCGCCGACGCCGGTCGCTCCAGTGTATACCCCTGTGCGGCTCTGATGCTGGTCTCGGAGAAACTTGGATAAGGAGCAATCGATTCCGCAACTGCTGCGACAGTCAGGCCAGATGATACGGCCAGGCACCAGGTTTGGATCAGCTCGCTCGCCAGTTCGCCCACGATTGTCGCGCCAAGGATGCGTCCCGAAGGTCCAGCCAGGATCTTGGCGAAACCCTCCTGCTGGCGTTCGGAAATAGCGCGGTCGTTCTCGGAGAACGGCCAACGCAACACCCGCAGGGCGCCAGCGTATTTTGCCCTCGCCTCGCTCTCGCTCATGCCGATGTGCGCCAGTCCGGGCGAGGTGTAGACTGCCGACGGCAAAAGCTGGGGCTGACTGACAGCCTGTGTCCCAAGGGCGAGGCGGCGAACCAGGATACTGGCCTCGTGCCGTGCCCGTGTCGCCGATGGCTCGCCGGTCGTGACGTCGCCGATGGCATAGACTTGACGGTTGCTGGTCCTGAGCTTGCCGGAGACCTTTATGCCCGTACCGTCGTGCTCCACGCCGGCCAACTCCAACCCCAGCCCGGTAGTGTTCGGGCTGCGGTCCCCGCAGATCAGCAGATGCGATCCTTCCAGGCGGTCGATTTCGCCATCCTTCGACAGATGCAGCCGCACGCCGCCAACATCGGTGGCCTCGACGCGGTCGCAAGTAACGCCTTCGGCCAGCACCAATCCTTCTTCGGCGAGGCGCGAGATCAGA
>JAYUAJ010000371.1:0-3793 GCA_043741375.1 Hyphomicrobiaceae bacterium
TGCCGGTGCCAAATGACAGCAGAGGCACTTTGAGGCCCGAGCCGCCGAGATAGCGATGTTCCATCATGATGCAGTCCTTGAGTGGAGGATTCAATGCCCGCAAGGCGCACCGTACAGGCACCCCTTCAGCCTGGGAACATAACCTATCGGTACCTGAGCTAAAGCTCTTTCCGGCATCCCAGGCCTGCACCGTCCGGCCGCAGCGGGCCAAGGGCGGACGAAATGCGCCGCTGGAATCCCCTCTCCCCGTCCTTGACGGGGAGAGGGTTAGGGTGAGGGGCGGAAGCGGGCTCGGATTTTCATTGAGCACGCGGGAAAAAGCTGCCGTAGGGAGTGCCGGAACGGAGCAGCGTTCTTTGACGGCCTTTGACCCGGTGGAGACGAAGTTCAGCCAGTCTACTCCAACCGAAATTGAGCGCTTGACTTAGAGTGCGCTCTAAGCTGTAGCACCATGAGCGTCGTGACGAGACATGGACACTCATGAAGATCGGCGATCTGGCGAAACGCACGGGACTGTCGCCTCATACCATCCGCTATTACGAGCGGATCGGGCTGCTACCCTTTGCTTCGCGTGATCGATCGAAGCAACGTGACTACGACGCTTCAATCCTGACATGGATCGAGTTCCTCGGCCGCCTGAGAACGACCGGGATGCCGATCCGCGAGATGCTCCGATATGCGGAGCTGCGTCGGCGTGGTGCCTCCACGGATGCGGAGCGGTGCAAGTTGCTCGAAGCACATCGAGCCCAAGTCGCTGCCCACGTTGCCGAACTGCAAGCGTGCTTGCTCGTCCTCGACACCAAGATTGCCGGCTATGCCGGCTCAACACAGAGGATGAACGATCATGACGACAAACCAAAACGCACAAGAAAGCCGCTACGACCGGGGTTATCGCGCGCTGTCTGAAATCGATGGCAAGGCCGGTGAGAATGTCATCACCTCCTTGGCCGATATCGCACCCGACTTCGCTCGCTATCTGATTGAGTTCCCGTTCGGCGATATCTACTCGCGGCCAGATCTCGATCTGCGGGCACGCGAGATCGCAACCATCGCCGCATTGACGGCAATGGGAACGGCTGCTCCGCAATTGAAAGTTCACATCGAAGCGGGATTAAACGTCGGACTGGCTCGTACTGAGATCACCGAGATTATCATGCAGATGTCGGTTTACGCTGGCTTCCCGGCGGCGCTCAACGGGTTGTTTGCAGCCAAAGAGGTGTTCGGCCGTATCGATGCGGAGCAGTAACTGTAGGTCGGGTAGAGGCCACTTCGGCCGAGACCCGACGAACTCACTCTCCGAACTTGCCGCTGTCGGGTCTCGCTGAAACGCTCTACCCGACCTACATTCCCGAAATCGCCAAACGTCCGCACTTGGCCCAGTCTCGCCGGTCACCAATTGTTCTCATCTACGGTCGCGATCGGGGAGAAGCGGACGAGCTTGGTAGGCATCGGACTCGCTGCCGCCCCTCACCCTAGCCCTCTCCCCGTGAAGAACGGGGAAAAAAGGGATTCTTGCGCAATCTTGACCGGCAGCACCGGGTCAAAGGCGACGGCAACACCTGTCCACGAAAGCCCTTATTTGACGTCAGCTTGCTCTCCAACTTCGGGCCAGCGCAATGGACGTTCGAGTCAGAGCAAGCGGCCGCCCCTCACCCTAACCCTCTCCCGTGAAGGGACGGGGAGAGGGGATTTGCGCGGTGTCCCTTGCACCTTCCCTGGCCTACAACCGTCCCTCACTGCGCCCGCGGATCGGCAACGTCTTCGATGGTGAACTCGATTTTTTCGCGGCCGCCCCAGGTGTCGCGGCGCAGGCTGCCGGCGAAATGCAGCGGCATGCCGCCTACGTTGGCGAGCAGCAGGTCGCCGATCGGGCTGCCGACGGCGCGGAAGGCGACGCCGTCCAGTTTGGAGCCGTCGCCCGCCTCGATGGTGCAGCGCAGGTGCGTTTCGCCCATGACGCGGGCGGCGCGCAGGCGGTGTGCGGGGAACACGAAGCGCGGCACCGGATTGCCCTGACCGTATGGCCCGGCTTGTTCAAGCAGTCCCATCAGCTCCAGGGTTACCGAACTTGGCGTCAGCGCGCCGTCGATGTCGAGGCCTGCGGTGGTGCGCTCCTCGGCGACGCGTGCGGCCAGGCGCTGCTCCAGAAATGCCGTGAGGTCGGCCAGGCGCTCTTTCTTGACGGTCAGTCCGGCGGCGAAGGCGTGGCCACCGCCTTTCACGACGATGCCCTGCTCGGCAGCCGCGCGCACCGCTCCGCCGATATCGACACCCGCGATCGAGCGCAGCGATCCCGTCCCCTCGTTGCCGGCCGTCCAGGCGATCACCAGTGAGGGACGCTGAAAGCGGTCGGTCAGGCGGCTGGCGACCAGGCCGACCAACCCCTTGTGCCACTCTGGCGAGCCCGAGATCAGGATCGGCAGCTCGGGCCGCTCCATCAGCGCGCGCTCGGCTTCGGCCAGGGCAGCCTCCAGCATGGCCGCCTCGATGGCCTTGCGCTCGCGATTGTGCTTGTCCAGCAACACGGCGATGCGACCGGTTTCGAGGATGTCGTCAGACGACAGAAGTTGTGCGCCCAGGCTGGCATTGCCAACGCGCCCGCCCGCGTTGATCCGTGGACCGAGCACGAAACCGAGGTGGTAGGGGTTAGGCACTTCCTTCATGCCGGCGGCATCGGCGAGCGCGCGCAGGCCGAGATTGCGGCGCTGCTTCATCACCTGCAGGCCCTTGGCCACATAGGCCCGGTTCAGGCCCGTCAAGGGCACCACATCGCACACCGTCGCCAGCGCCACGATATCAAGCCAATCGAGCAGCGGCGGTTCGGCAGTGCCGGTGTCATAATATCCACGTGCACGGAGCGTACGGGCCGTCGCCACCAGCAGCAGGAACACGACGCCAGCGGCACAGAGATGGCCCAGTCCCGAGACGTCGTCCTGCCGGTTCGGGTTGACCACGGCGTGCACATCGGGAAGTTGCGCATCGGCCTGGTGGTGATCGATGACCAGAATGTCGGTACCTGTCCCGGCGGCAGCTGCGAGCGGAGCGTGCGCGGTGGTCCCGCAGTCGACAGCGACGATCAGTTTCGCGCCTTCGGCTACCAGCGCCTTGATGGCGGCTGCGTTGGGGCCGTAGCCTTCCAGCATACGGTCTGGAATATAGATGCGCGCGCCCTGGCCGTGCGCGTTGAGAAAGCGGGCGACCAACGCCGCCGACGATCCGCCGTCCACATCGTAATCGCCGAAGATGGCCACCGGCTGGCGCTTCTCGATGGCCACGGCCAGACGTTCGGCAGCCTTGTCCATGTCACGCAGGCAACTGGGGTCCGGCATCAGCGCCTTCAGCGATGGCCGCAGGAGGACTTCGATGTTGGTGAGTGTGCCGCCGCGCGCCGCCAGCACTCGGCCCAGCAGATCGGGTAGTCCGTTGCGCTGGCTGATGGCGGTGGCCAAGTTGACGCCTGGCCCGTCCAGCCGGTTGCGCCAGGCGAGTCCGCGGGCTGATCTGAGCACACCCAGGAACAGGGCGGGATCGGTCTCCGCCTCCCTCGCACGCCGCTTCACTGCCAGCATCCGCCTGCCCCCATCGCCGCGATTCGGCACGCCTTGGCGGAGTGTCGGGGGCGTGGCTCGTGTTGGCAAGGCATCGCGAAGTGGCCGTGCGTGTTCTCCACCGCTTACGCTATCCGGTCGATTGCCCCATCGGCCTCGATTTCGGCCCTACATCACACCGTCGCCGCGATCCATACGGCGCGAGAAGTCGGTCTGCCCGCCGCCGCTGAGAATACGCGCCTGTT
>JAYUAJ010000372.1:0-8803 GCA_043741375.1 Hyphomicrobiaceae bacterium
GCCGGAAAATTGGTGTCGCAAATCACCAGTTCGCCGCCGTGGCCCATGCTGCGCAAGGCATGCAGCAGGTCGGCGCCGAGCGCGCTATCGATCAGTTTCAGCTTGATTTTGTCTCCACCGCTTTTGCTGGTTGCCCGCAAGCGGGCACATCGTCCACGCGCCGTCGACATCATGGAAAACGCGTGGTGCTTACGACGTCGTTGGCGCCAGCGCCCGATAGGCCTCGATGACCTGGCTGTCGTCCTTGGCGCCGGCTCCGTGCCCCGAGGCGGCCAAAAACAGCTGATGCGCGGCGGCAGCGAGCGGCAGGCCCATGCGCAAAGTTTGGCCGGCATCCAGCACGAGGCCGAGATCCTTGACAAAAATATCGACCGCGCTGGCGACTTTGCCATCGTCAGCGATCATGCGGGCGCCGCGGTTCTTCAGCATCCAACTTGACGCTGCTGAGCCGCTCAGAATTTCCAATGCCATCTTCGGGTCGATGCCTGCGCGCTCGGCAAAAGCAAGGCCCTCGGCAGCGGTCGCGATATGGATGCCGCACAGCAGCTGGTTGACGATTTTCATCGCCGCACCTTGACCGGGGGTGGTTCCGATATGAAACAGCGCCGTACCCATCGCCAACAGGACCGGCCGTACACGCGCGAACAGCGGATCGGGGGCGGCCGCCATGATCGTCAGCGTGCCCGCTTCCGCGCCAGCCATGCCACCTGAGACTGGCGCATCGACAAAACTTCGGCCGGAGGCCTCGACCCGTGCCGCCATGGCTTCAATACGGGCCGGCGCGCAGGTGGCCATAACGACGACGGTGGCGTCTGGCGCCAGCGCACCGAGTAAACCGGGGGTCGCAAGGACACTGTCAGCCTGATCAGCGTTCACGACCATCAGCACAAGGAAGTCCGCTTCCCGCGCCGCCTCTGCGGCCGACGCGGCGCCGTGGCCACCCGAGACGACCAACCTTGATACGGCCTCGGCCCGCATGTCAAAACCGGTGACATGGTGTTGTGCCTCAACCAACCGGCGCGCCATCGGCGAACCCATGGCACCAAGGCCAACGAAGGCGATCCGAGTGTTCGGCATCAGATAAGCCGCGCGCCGGTGGAGGCATCGAACAGATGCACGGCATCGAGGTTGGGCATAATCGGCAGCACCTCACCCGGCTTGGCAACGATCCGCTCGCGGAACACGCCGACGATCTTTTGCGACCCAAGTTTCGCGAACACTTGCGTCTCCGACCCGGTTGGCTCTAGGACGGAAATTTCCGCCTTCACGTCGGATCCTCCGATGGTGATGTGCTCGGGGCGGAAGCCGTAATACGCCGGGCGGCCATCACTGCCGGCTGGCGCCTTGGCTAGCGGCAGTGTCACACCGCCATCAGTCACGAAGCTGGCCTTGCCGTTCAGCTTCACTGTGCCTTTCAGCAGGTTCATCGAGGGCGAGCCGATGAAGCCGGCGACGAACATGTTGGCTGGATGGTCATAGAGATCGAGCGGCGTCCCCATCTGCTCGACGATGCCGTCATGCATCACCACGATGCGGTCCGCCATGGTCATGGCCTCAACCTGATCGTGGGTCACATAGACCGTGGTCGTCTTCAAGCGTTGGTGCAGCTCCTTGATCTCGGCCCGCATCTGTACGCGCAGCTTGGCGTCGAGATTTGACAGCGGCTCGTCGAACAGAAACACCGCCGGATCACGCACAATGGCGCGCCCCATGGCGACGCGCTGGCGCTGGCCACCGGACAGCTGGCGCGGATAGCGCGCGAGATACGGCACCACATCGAGGATCTCGGCCGCCCGCAGCACGCGTGCCTCGATCTCGGCCTTTGGCGTGTGGCGCAGCTTCAGCGCAAAGCCCATGTTCTCCGCAACGGTCTTGTGCGGATAGAGCGCGTAATTCTGGAACACCATGGCGATGTCGCGATCTTTCGGCGCGAGACCGTTCACCACCCGATCGCCGATCCTGATGGTGCCGGAGGAAATGCCCTCAAGGCCAGCGATCATGCGCAGCAATGTGGACTTGCCGCAGCCCGACGGTCCGACCAGGATAACGAATTCGCCATCGGCGATGCTCACCGACACGCCGTGTATGACTTCCTGAGCGGCATAGGATTTGCGGATATCGATGACGTCGACGGAGGCCATGGACGTTCTCTTTTGTTTGCGACAGGCGACTCCCGTTCCGGGAGCCGTCCGCCTGGCGCGGCGCCGGGCGCGTGAATTGAGGTCAAGCCTATTGCATGGATTGGCGGCCGTCGAGAGGTGGTGGCGGTATGGCTAAAATGGCGGATGCAGGCGGACCCATCATCGAGACGCTGGACGACGTGGCGGCCGGGGTGCGCGCGCTGACACGCAGCTGTGCGCATATGCGCCAGGCTCATGCGCTCGCGGGCGATCCGCCGCTGCAGCGCGACATGGCCGGCTTCGAAGGGCTGGCGCGCATCGTGGTGGGACAGCAGGTGTCAATCGCTTCGGCCAGCGCGATCTGGGCGCGCGTGGCGGCGGGCGTCGATCCGTTCACGCCGGAACAGATGGCGGGTCTCGATGAGACGGCGCTGAGGGGGTTCGGATTGTCACGGCCGAAAATTGTGACCCTGAGCAAGTTGGCGCGGCATCTGGTAGACGCCGGAGATTGGTTGCCGGAGCTGGTTGCCGTGCCAGACGATGTGGTGCGTGAGCGACTGACCGCGCTTCCCGGTATCGGTCCGTGGACGGCGGATGTCTATCTCCTGTTCTGCCTTGGCCGTGCGGACGGTTTCGCGCCGGGCGACCTCGCGTTGCAGGTGGCCGCGCAGCATCTGATGGACCTGGAGGCACGGCCGGACGCCAAGGCACTGCAGGCGATCGCGGAACGCTGGCGGCCGCAGCGCGGTGTGGCGGCGCGCCTGCTGTGGGCGTATTATGCCGCCGTGAAACGCCGCGCAGGCGCCCCGGTGACGGGCACGCGGGTGCCTGACACCCAGTTGACGTTCGAGGAGCAGCGCATGAGCACGGCCGCCGCCTTCCGCCGTATCGCCCTCTCGTTGCCCGGCACAACCGAGGCGCCGCATTTTAAACGCCAGGCCTTCAGGGTTGCGCGCATCTACGCGACGCTGGACGAGCGCTGCGCCTATATGATGTTCACACCCGATGAGCAGGAGTTCAAGGTGATGCTGGCGCCCGACGCGTTCGCGCCGCTGCCCAACGCCTGGGGCCGCAAGGGCTGGACGGAGGTCGTGCTGGCCAAGCTGAGCATGGAAGAATTGGAGGTGGCGCTGCGGATGGCGTACGCGCACGCACAGCCAAGACCAAAAGGCACTTCGAAGCGCTGAAATCAAAACCGCTTGGCGAACCAGAGCTGCGTGTGGCCTTTGGGGAAGTCCTCGATCCGGCCGAATTCCTGATAGCCGTGGCGCGGGTAGAACTTGGGCGCCTGGAAACTGAAGGTGTTGAGAAAGACGCCGCCGCAGCCCCGGTCGCGGGCGAACTCTTCGGCGCGCACCAACAGCTGTGACCCGAGGCCCTGGCAGCGATGCGCATCGGCCACCCACAGCCAATCAATGTACAGCCTGTCCCAATAGAACTTTCCGTGCAGACCAGCACAGATTTGGCCATCGCCCGTCCTGGCGACGAGCCAAAGCGGCGTCTCCTTTTCGGGGCCTGCGAACCGCTCATTGTACGCGTCGAGCCCCTTGCCGATGGCGGCTTTGGTCTCGCGGGTGGGGTCAAGTTCGCAAGTGATGGAAATTTTAGCGCCGTCGCTCAAGATCGTCGAGCCTCACACACCCAAATCGAGCTTCAACTGCGCGGCGCTCTTCTTATTGGTGTCGCGCGCAAATTGTTCGATTCGGTCGAAGGGCACTTGCTCGGCGTTGATCAGGTTCCGTTGCGCTTTGAGCGCGTGGACCTTACCTTCCTGGATCAGGTGGAACTGGCCGACGGTCTGGTTGGGCAGCACACGGGCCGGATCGAGGCCGCTGTCGGAAGCAAACGCCGCGCGTAGTTTCTTCAGCGCCGTGTCTTCGCGCACGCGGCCGATGAACCAGCTCGTCACCTGATCGCGCGAGCGGTAGTCCAAATCGCCGGGGCTTTGCGTCGCCAGCATCAGGCCGATGCCGGCCGAGCGTGCGCGTTTGAGCAGGCTCTCCAGCGGGTCCTTGGTCGGCGGCTTCGACTGCGCCGGGATGTAGAGATCGGCCTCGTCGAACATGATGACGGCTTGCAGCGCTTCGCTCGGATTGCGCTGGCAGAAGCGCAGCGCTTCCGAGAGGAACTGCGAGACCCAGAACAGCACATTCTCGTTGTCGCCGAGGAAGCCGGTGTAAATGACAGAAAGCCGCGTTTTTCCGCGTTTGCCGAAACTTCCGAGACCCAGCAGCGACTCCATCGACAAAGGTTCGCCCTGGCCATCGAACAAGGCTCCGTTGCGATGCCGCAAACTGTCCAGTTGCGAGATCAGATCGCGCCGGGCCTTGCCGCTGGCATCCATGCGTTGCGTCAGCTCGATCAGCTCCTCATTGTCCTCTTCCATGAAGCGTATGAGATCGCTGAGCCGGATTTCGCTGCGGCTGCGGGCGCCGAGGATTTTCAGCGCCACGGAGAGGATGCCGCTCTGGCGCTGATGGGTGGCCGAACGGCGCAAGTAAAGCATTTCGCCCAGCGCCGCAGCCGACACATTGGAGAGCATCTCCTGCTCGTGCTCGGGCAGCTCGCCGATGCCGTTGGGCAGAAGTGTGATGTTGATCGGGCGGCCCGACGTGCGGCCGGGCGTGTACACCGCAACGTCCACTTTCTCGGCCAGTTCGCGGCGGGCCTGCGTCCGCTCCGGGTCTTCGCCAGCGTCCGCGCGCCAGACGTCGGGATTGGCGTAGCTGGCAAGATCACCCTTACGATCAATCAGCACCACAGGGACGCCGCGCAGCAGTAATTGCTCAATGATAGAGAGCGCCAGCGTAGTCTTGCCCGAGCCTGAGCCACCCAGCACGGCGGCGTGGCGGCGCAGGATATTCTTGGAGAGATAGATCGGATCGTTTGGATCGCCAGCCCGGTGCGCGATACTGAACCTGTTGTGCGGATCGTCGTTGACGGCCGGCGTTTGCGGGGCTGCGGGCAGGGCAAGCGTATCGCCCGTTGCACCGGCTTCGTAACCCGAGCCCCCGTCATCCGCGCGATCGGCGTCCTGATGCAGGTGCACGACGTTGTCGGTGTAGGGCTGCTCCAGCTGGTCCAGCATCAGCAGCTCACGGATCGATTCCAGATCCGTACTCATGGGCCGGGCCGCCTTGAGCCAGGACATGAAGCCTTCTTCGCGGTCGTGGCAGGGCGCGAAATACTGCAGCGTCAGCATGCGCTCCCATTCCCACTGCGCCACCACGATTTTGCGCCCGCCGTCGGCCGCGAGCCGGTTCAGCAGCGCGGCGACGGCGGTCTTGCCTTCGGGCGGGAATTCGCTGCCGCGCACCAGAACAGCGGGGAGCACGCTGTCGCTCTCCACCACCTTCTCGATTTGCTTCTTCAGGCCGCCGCCCTGGTTGGAGCGGTTGCATACGAACAAACGGCCGCGCTGCGCTTGGCCGCTCAGCGTGTGGCGTACCGTGATATCCGCTGCAAAAAGATCTTCTGTTGGCGGAACAATATTGATGTCGATCGACACTGCGCCATCCAGTTCCTCGGCCGTCAGCTTCAGCGCATTGGTCAGCACCTCCAGCAACTGCCTTTCGTCGACCGGAATCTCCGGCGCGTCGGTTTGCAGTGCGCTTTCCCAGCGGCGGCGGATACTCACCACATCCGGGCTTTCCATGATGCTTTCGGCTGTCTCGGAGGCCTGGGGCGCTCGTCCGGTATCGCCGAGCAGCTGCAGCCAACGCTCGCGGGCGTGTTCCAACAGTTTGCGCGTCGAAAGGCCCGCCAGTTCGTCGAAGAAATTCGCCCCGAACAGTTGCGAGCCATTCGGCATGCCTGACAGGTTCTCGGCCTCAAAAGCCCGCTCCAACCGGCGGTTGACGATCAGCTTGGCCTCGGCCGCCGAGCGGGCGCCCGGCAGCGGTACGGGGCCGGCCTGCTCGATGCGATCAATCGAAGATTGCGAAATATAGGCGCGCGCCTCGTCGTAGAAATCATCGAGGCAGCTGACGATTATGATCGATGAGGGCACCGTATTGGCGATCTGAATCAGCGCCGAAATGGCGTTGTTGAAGCGGCTCTCGGCATCGGCGAAGGAGCGCAGATCCTCCACCTGATCGATGCAGAACACCAGCGCAGCGCCGTCCACCAGACGCATCAGAGTGCCGAGGCAGCCGATGATCTCGAACGGATCGCGGTTGCGTTGCGGGTCGAGGGCACCGACCGCAAGCTGGGAAAAGCCGGTGATCTCGCGGCCGTACAGGTATTGCCGCACACGCTGATCGACGGTGGGATCGGTGCGCTGCAGATAAAGCAGTGCGCGGACGATATTGATGTCGACATCGGCTTCTGAGAAGCGCGGCGAGGCCAGCACCGCATCGGCGATGCGAACAACCAGGCGCGACAGCGCTTCGTCGCCCAGCACCGTCTCGCGCAGGTCCTTGATGTCCTGGGGCGTGATGCTCGTCGCCTTGGACAGCATATGATCGGAAAGCCGCATCAGGCCGGATTCGCCACGCTCGACCGGATCAAACGGCTTCTCCAGGGAGTTCACCAGCCGGCGCAAAAAGTAGTCTGCATAGCTCGCCACATCCGGCGTCATCTGGGCATAGCCGAAATAGCCCGTCCCCTGCAGATGCGCCTCGGTGCGCAACGCGCGCACCAGATGCGTTTTGCCGGCCCCCGACTGGCCGTGGAACAACAGAATGCGGCTGCCCTTCTGCCCCTGCGTGCTGGTGACCGCGCTCAACAGGTCGCGGAACTTGCGGCGCGCGCGCTCATGCACCTCAACCACATCGAACGGGTCGTGCTTCCAGACGTCGTCCTCCCAGGTGATCGAATGATCGAACACGCCGGGCAGCCGGTCCGGGGGGACGCGTTTCATGGCCTCAGGCAGCATCGCTGGTTTCGTCCTCAACCCGTATGAAATGCATGATCATGTTGTGATAGGCGACGGCCGATGCGGTCAGATCGTCCAGCAGCTTCTTGTCGCGCAGGTCCGCGTGGACAAGGTGCAGGCGTCCCGCCTTGTGGGCTTCGGCCAGCAGCATCTTGAACCGCCCCACGTCCAGCCCCCAATCCGGATGCGCGTCTACCAGCCGCGGAAAAACGCGCGATATCAGCGCGCGCCGATTACCGCTCCAGCCTTGCGCGCACTGCCGGGCAAAATTGCGGACTTCGTTCAGGAACTCACCCAGCTCGAAAGGTGGCTGTTGCGTGCGAACCGCAGCCGTCTTTTGCCGAACAGCACTGACAAAGCGATCGCCCGCCATATAGCTACGGAGCAGTTGCATCCGCAAGGCCGCAGGGCTGGTGTTGTGACTCGCGACTTGCTCGGCAGCGATACGGGCGATCAGGCGATGGTCGGTATCGGGCTTGGCGCGGCCATTGATGAGGGTTGCGGCCTGCGCACGGCGCTGTGGCGCGGTCAAGAGACGGCCAGAGACGGCGAGATCGCCCGCAACAGTCCCTTTGCGCAGCGCGTGCTTGGCGAGCATATCGCGAATTCCCGCCAGCCCCTCTTCACCGCGAAGCTTCAATCCGAACGAGCGCTCAAGCAGCAGTCGTCGCAGTCCGTCGCCGTTGGCGAGCGCCGCTCTTGCGCGATGGTCGCGTCCGATATTCAGGGCATGGGCTACGAAATGCACATCGCGCAGCTCAGGCCAAGTCGCCCCAGCGGGAACACGGTAGCCGAAGCGATCGTCGCGCCAGCGGTGGCCCTTGGAGGTGGCATGGAAGTGCTGGTGATGAAGTGCGACATGATCCTTGGCGGCGAGCGCCATCATTGTGTCGTCGAGTGTCCGACGCCACATGTAGGGCGAGAGCCGATGGGCAACCAGCGGCTCCAGATCGCGCTGCAACCGCAATGGCCCCGGAAGCGGGCAACGCTCATCGCTCAGCCGCAACAGTACGGCCTCCGCTATGGCGGCTCCATCGATCGGCGGTGCGCCCAAAGGCCTGCCTTCCCGGTTGCGTTCCGCGATCCAAGTTTTCGTCCGAATCACCTCGACCGCAAGATAGTCTCGGCCAAACAGCGAGATAGTCCAAGCGGAGACGGTGTGGCCAAGCGGTTTCATCCCGCTTGCCCGCACAGGTTGTTTCCGACTGCGTGGCTGCGGGATGATGGGCCGCAAAGGTCCTGGCGTATCAGTTTGGCTTCTTGTGCGTCGAGGGGTGATGATAACCGCGCGCCGCGCGCTCGGCCTCAATCTCCATCATGGTTTCGTAGGCGATCTGCTGCAGTTCGCGCAGCTGGTCTATGGCGCTTTCAATCGAGGAGGCTACCCCTTCCATGATGTCATCGCTGCAAACCTGCTGGTGGATGCCGTTCAGCATTCCCAGGATGGTTGAAACATTGGCCCGTTGCAGGCCGGCAGTCACGTTGCGAATATCGAGATAGCTCACCTTCGCGTCTCCTTGGGACGGATTGTTGGCCACTTCGCATCCGAAACTCCAAAAGTCGTGCTGCTTTGCAAGCGCATGCTTCGACAAGCGAGATCATCGGCAGTTTTCCACCAATTTTACTTCCTTGATACTTGGCGGTTCGCCGATTTCTAAAGCATAGCAGGTATGCGTTTCTTGGTTTACTAGGTACGATCCTAAATAAGTAAGGCGCTGTTTCGTCTTGATGTTGCCCGCTAACCCCAGGCTGCAGCCAGCATGAGGTTCGCGTTCTGCGCTCCGGCCTGGCGATCATCCGTACGGTG
>JAYUAJ010000373.1:0-3786 GCA_043741375.1 Hyphomicrobiaceae bacterium
CCTACCCGCGCCTGTCGCATCGCTATTACGCGATGAAAGCGAAGTGGATGGGCCTCGACCGCCTGGCTCATTGGGACCGCAACGCGCCGCTGCCCGAAAAACCCGAGCGCATCATTCCGTGGGCCGAAGCGCAGGAGATGGTGCTATCGGCCTATCGCGGCTTTGCCCCGGAGATGGCGGGGATCGCTGGCGATTTCTTCAACAAGCGCTGGATCGACGCGCCAACCCGGGACGGCAAGTCACCCGGAGCCTTCGCGCATCCGACGGTGCCATCGGCGCACCCCTATGTGCTCCTCAACTATCAGGGCAAGTCGCGTGACGTGATGACGCTGGCGCACGAGTTGGGGCACGGCGTGCATCAGGTGCTGGCGGCGAAGCAAGGCCCCCTCCTGTCGCAAACGCCGCTGACCTTGGCCGAGACCGCCTCCGTGTTCGGCGAGATGCTGACCTTCAAGGCGCTCCTCGCCGGTGCCAAGGACGGGCGAGAGCGCAAGGCGCTGCTCGCCGGCAAGGTCGAGGATATGCTGAACACGGTCGTTCGCCAGATCGCGTTCTATTCGTTCGAGCGCAAGGTGCATACCGCGCGGCGCGAGGGTGAGCTGACAGCCGACAAACTCAATGAGCTGTGGATGAGCATTCAGGCCGAGAGCCTCGGGCCGGCGGTCGAGTTCAAGGATGGCTACGAGGTGTTCTGGACCTACATCCCGCATTTCATCCATTCGCCGTTCTACGTCTACGCCTACGCCTTCGGCGACTGCCTGGTGAACTCGCTGTACGGCCTCTACAGCGAGGCGCATCCAGGCTTCGTCGGCAAATACTTCGACATGCTGAAAGCCGGCGGCTCGAAGCACCATTCCGAGTTGTTAGCGCCGTTCGGCTTGGATGCCAGTAAGCCTGAGTTCTGGGGCAAAGGCCTGAAGGTCATCGAAGGCATGATCGATGAGCTGGAGGGGATGTGAGCGGCAGCGACGTTAGACAGAATGTACAACTCGCCCAAGTTGTGTTATACATTTTGTCTAACACAACCTCGCGAGGCTCGCCATGAAGCTGGAACTCAAGAAAATCGGCAATTCGACAGGGCTGATCCTGCCGAAGGAGCTGTTGGCCCGCCTCGGGCTGCAGCAAGGTGATTCGGTGGTCGTCACGGAGACCGCAAGCGGATTGAGCATCAGCCGGGATGAGCAGATCTTGACCGATGGCATGGAGATCGCCCGCAAAGCGATGAAGACTTATCGTGCGGCACTTGCCGAGCTGGCCAAATGAAGGAGCCTGTTTGGCTGATAATTCAACTCGTTGTTGCGTTCCACGCTGAGCAATTGAAGCTCTTTGGCGGGCCCGAGGGCGTACGCGACGAAGACATGTTGGCGTCCGCGCTCGGGCGCCCGCAAAACAAATTCGCTTACGAAGACGTCGATTTGGCTGATTTGGCGGCGGCATACGCGTTCGGTATCGCCAAAAACCACCCATTCGTCGACGGCAACAAGCGGGCAGCGCTTCTCGCGATTGTCGTATTCCTTGGATTGAACGGCGTCGACTTCATTGCCGACAATGCCGAAGCCGCGGTCATGATCCGCGACCTCGCCGCTGGTGACGTCGCCGAAGAAGGGCTTGCACGCTGGATCCGCGACACTCTCGCTCGTATTTGAATTCATCTCGGCAGACCTGCCTTGTGCGCACACATCAAACCTCAGTTTATTCATTAGCCAATTTCAAAAACTTAAGCGGTAGTGTGGCGATTAGTACACTGGTGAAGAAGTCAAGTCGTCACACGCCTTATTGAAGGCGATTTAGTGGCTATCCTTTGATTCGAGCGGGGAGTATAGACCCGCCCCAGCTCGCTGCGGTGCAGCGTATTACAGATGAGGTGCCTTTCATGGCACATACTTCCCTGGCGGCCCACAGCGCCGACCCGGCTTCCGCTGACCATCACCAACACGGAAACTTCTGGTCGTTGACCATCGGCTCCATCGGCGTGGTCTACGGCGACATCGGCACCAGCCCGCTCTACGCCTTCAAGGAAGCCATCAACGCCGCCAAGGAACATGGCGTGATCGGCCGCGAACCCGTGATCGGCATTCTCTCGCTGATCCTGTGGACGCTGTTGCTCATTGTGACGCTCAAATACGTGTTGATCCTGCTGCGCGCCGACAATAAGGGCGAAGGCGGCACGTTCGCACTGATGGTGCTGGGCCAAACGGTCGCAAAACGCAGCGCGCCGCTGTTGCTTGGGCTTGGCATTGCGGGCGTATCGTTCTTTTATGGCGACGCCGTCATCACGCCGGCGATTTCGGTGCTCTCGGCCGTTGAAGGCTTGAAGGTGGTGGCGCCTGCTTTGGAGAGGTTCGTCGTTCCCATCGCAATTGTCATCTTGTGCGGCCTGTTCTTCATGCAATCGCGCGGGACAGCGAAGGTTGCGGCATTTTTTGGCCCGATCACCGTTGTTTGGTTCGCGGCGCTGGCTGTCGGCGGATTGATGCATCTGCGCGACGACCCGAGTGTGCTCGCGGCATTCAACCCGATTTACGGCGTAATGTTCGCCTTTTCGCACGGCTACACCGGGCTGACGACCATGGGGCTCGTGTTCCTCGCCGTAACCGGTGCCGAGGCGCTCTACGCTGATCTCGGGCACTTTGGCCGCAAACCGATTCAGGCGGCGTGGCTCGGCCTCGTGCTGCCAGCCTTGGCCTTGAACTACCTCGGGCAGGGTGCGCTGGTTCTCGCTGACCCGACGGCCATCGATAGCCCATTCTATAAATTGTACCCTGAGTGGGCACTGATCCCCATGGTCGTTCTCGCCACGATTGCGACGGTGATCGCCAGTCAGGCCGTCATCACCGGCGCCTTCTCGTTGACGCGCCAGGCGGTTCAACTTGGTTTCCTGCCGCGATTGGCCATCAAACATACCTCGGAGAGTGTGGCCGGACAGATCTATCTGCCGCGCATCAACTGGATGCTGTTCGTCGGCGTCGTTGCGGTCGTCGTGTTCTTTGGCAGCTCATCGAGGCTCGCCGCCGCTTACGGTGTGTCGGTGACGGCTGCCATGGTGATCGACAGCGTCATGGCGTTCTTCGTCATCTGGAAGTACTGGAATTGGCCGCTGTGGAAGGCTGCCATCACGATCCTGCCGCTGGCCTTGATCGAGCAGACTTTCCTTGCTGCCAACCTGCTCAAGGTGTTCGACGGTGGCTGGTTCCCGATCATGATTGCCTGCATCATCGGGCTCACCATGCTGACCTGGATCCGGGGTTCGCGGCTGCTCGGCAAGGAAACGCGCAAGAACGAGGCCGATCTTGATTGGCTGATCCGCAAGCTCGAAGCGAAGCCGCCGCATCGCGTGCCGGGCACCGCCGTGTTCCTGACTGGCGACCCGGACGCCGCGCCAACTTCATTGATGCACAACTTGAAGCACAACCGTGTGCTGCACGAGCGCAACATCATCTTGTCGATCAAGGTGGCTGATAGCCCGCGTGTGCCCAACAGCGAGCGCATTACAGTCGAGAGGATCTCTGACGGCTTCCTGCGTGTCACGTGCATGTTCGGCTTCATGGAGACGCCAAGCATTCCGCGCGTACTGACGCTTTGCCGAAAGAAGGATGTCAACATCGAGATGGCGGGAACGTCGTTCTTCCTGTCCAGGCGGTCGTTGCGGCCGACCGTCAAATCGCAGATGCCGGCGTGGCAGGAGCGGTTGTTCATCTTCCTTGCCGGGTCCGCCCAAGACGCGACGACCTATTTCCAGATCCCGACTGATCGGGTGGTGGAAGTCGGCACCCAGGTCGCAGTCTA
>JAYUAJ010000374.1:0-3745 GCA_043741375.1 Hyphomicrobiaceae bacterium
AAGCTGGTCGGAGTGGGGAGATTTGAACTCCCGACCCCTAGTCCCCCAGACTAGTGCGCTAACCGGGCTGCGCTACACTCCGCCAGAACGCCCTTATGGCCTCCGGTCCGACCGCGGTCAACGTCAAAGGTTGTCCTCTGCTTCAAGCCGCGATCTGCTTGTCACCATCCCAAAGATTGTGGACACGGCGGACGCAGGCCAGCGCCTCGATCTTGGAGGTTTGGGCCGGCGACAGCTGATAGTGGCCCTTCAGTTTCATTTCCACTTCGCTGCCACGCCCGCGCAGGCCAATGACCAGCCTCACCTCGCCGCGGCCGCCAGGTTGCATGAGCTCCTTCAAGCGGGCGATCGCGTTTGGGTCGCGAGCCAGCGCATCGGAATCCAAAATGACGGTAAGACCCCTCTGGGTGGCGCCGGCGGCTTTGTCGAGGCTCTGGATCAGCAGCGCTTTGAGCTTGATTTCATCGCCCGTGCGGCTGGCCTCGACGTGGACCAGAACGGCCTTGCCGGGCTCCAGAACATCGCCGGCATCCGCAAGCACGTCGGAGAAGATCACGGATTCGAACTGGCCAGTCTGGTCCGAGAAGGCGGCGAAGGCGAAGCGATTACCCTTCTTGTTGGTCAGCTCGCGCTTGGAAACCACCACGCCGGCCAGCACGGCGGTCGTGATGCCCTCGCTGAGTTCGGCGCTGAAGTCGCTCCAGCGCTCGGCGGAAAGATCTTGCAGCACGCTGCGGTAATCGTCGAGCGGATGGCCGGTCAGGTAGAAGCCGATGGCGGCCTGCTCGTTGGCCAGCGTTTCCATGGAGGGCCAGGATTTGGCAGGTTTCAGTTGCAAGGGCGCGTTGCGCAGCGCGGAGCCTCCACCGGCAAAAAGATCGTTCTGGCCGGCCTCGCGGTTCTCGGCCGTGCGTTGGGCCAGCGCCAGCATGGTGTCGCAGTTGGCGGCCACCATGGCCCGGTTCGGCTCCAGCTCGTCCAATACGCCGGCGCCCGCGAAGGTTTCGAGAGCACGCTTGTTGAGCGACTTGGCTTCCAGGCGCTGCGCAAAATCGCTCAAGGACTTGAACGGGCCGTTGGTCTGGCGCTCCTTAACCAGCGAGGCCACGGCAGCGCCGCCGACATTCTTCAGGGCGGCCAGCGCGTAGCGGATGTTGCCCTCTTCCGGCAGGAAGTCCGCCTCGGACCGGTTCACCGAGGGCGGCAGGATGGTTAATCCCAGCCGGCGCGCCTCTTCGCTGAACATGGCGAGCTTGTCGGTGTTGGACATTTCGAACGACATGGACGCCGCCATGAATTCGACCGGGTAGTTCGCCTTTATGTAGGCCGTCTGGTACGCGACAAGGGCATAGGCAGCGGCGTGCGATTTGTTGAATCCGTAGCCAGCAAATTTGTCGACCAGGTCAAAAATGAAGCCCGCCTGATTCTTGTCGACACCGTTTTTCACGGCGCCATCGACAAAACGCGAGCGCTGCTGGGCCATTTCCTCCTTGTTCTTTTTGCCCATGGCGCGGCGCAACAGGTCGGCGTCGCCGAGCGAGAAGCCGGACAGGATTTGGGCGATCTGCATCACCTGTTCCTGGTAAATGATGACGCCATAGGTCTCCGACAGCACCGGCGACAGCATGGGATGCAGCTCGACCACCGGCTCGGCGCCGTGCTTGCGGTTCACATAGGTCGGGATGTTGTCCATGGGGCCGGGCCGGTACAGCGCCACCATGGCGATGATGTCTCCGAAGCGGTCCGGCTTCAGTTTCCTCAAGGCATCGCGCATGCCGGTGGATTCCAGCTGGAACACGCCCACCGTGTCGCCCCGGCTCATCAGTTCGTAGGATTTGGCGTCGTCCAAAGGCAACAGCGCGATGTCGAGCGCGCGGCCGCTGCGCCGCACCAACTGCTCGGCCTTGCGCAGCACCGAGAGGGTCTTCAGGCCGAGGAAATCGAACTTTACCAAGCCAGCCTGCTCGACCCATTTCATGTTGAATTGGGTGGCCGGCAGTTCCGAGCGTGGGTCGCGGTACAGCGGAACCAGCTGGACCAGGGGCCGGTCCGCGATCACCACGCCGGCCGCATGGGTCGAGGCGTTGCGGTTAAGGCCTTCCAATCTCAGAGCAATATCAATAAGTTGCCCAACCGCCGGTTCGGCGTTGCGGGCCTCCTGCAGGGGCGCCTCGGTCTCCAGCGCCTCGGCCAACGTGACCGGTTTGGCCGGATTGTTCGGCACCAGTTTGCACAGCCGGTCCACCTGCCCGTAGGGCATCTGCAGCACGCGGCCGACGTCGCGCAGCACGGCGCGGGCCTGCAGGCGACCGAAGGTGATGATCTGGGCCACCCGGTCCGATCCATACTTACCCTGAACGTAGCGGATCACCTCGTCACGCCGCTCCTGGCAGAAATCGATGTCGAAGTCGGGCATCGAGACGCGCTCAGGGTTAAGGAAGCGCTCGAACAGCAGGCCAAACCGCATCGGGTCGAGGTCAGTGATGGTTAACGCCCAGGCCACCACGGAGCCGGCGCCCGAGCCGCGGCCCGGCCCGACCGGGATGTCTTGCGCCTTGGCCCACTTGATGAAATCGGCCACGATCAGGAAGTAGCCCTGGTATTGCATGCGGGTAATCACGGACAATTCGAACGCCAGCCGCTCGCGGTATTGCTCGGCCGTGTGGCCCGGCGCCAGGCCCGAGACCTCCAGCCGCCGCGCCAAACCGGCCACCGCCTGGCTGGTCAGTTCCTGCCCTTCCAACGCCGCCTGCGCCTTGCCATCGCTGCCGGCAACAACAGCCACGAAGGGCGGCAAAATCGGTTTGCGCGTCAGTGGCCGGAAGGCCGTCCGGCGCGTAATTTCCAGTGTATTTTCAATAGCTTCCGGCAGGTCCGCGAACAACCGGACCATCTCGGCCTGGGTCTTGAAATAGTGGTTGCGCGAGAGCCGGCGGCGCTCGTCGACGCTGACGTGGCTGCCTTCGGCCACACAGATTAACGCATCGTGCGCCTCGTAGTCTTCGGGGGAGGAGAAGTAGCTCTCGTTGGTGGCGACGATCGGCAGTTCGGCCTGGTAGGCCAGCGCCACCAGGTCCGCCTCCACCTGTTGCTCGCGCTCCATGCCGTGCCGCTGCAATTCCACGTACAGCCGGTTGCCGAAAGCCTCCTTTAATTGCTTCACCCGGGTCTCCGCCAGCTCGCGCTGGTCGCCAGCGAGCGCGCTATCGATCGGTCCGTCAGGCCCCCCGGTGAGGCAGATCAGACCGGCGTTCCGGGCCAGAATTTCAGCCACCGCCAGGTGTGGAACCCCGCTCCCGTGATCGTCCAGATAGACCCGGCTGGACAGCGCCATCAGGTTGAGATAGCCCTCCTCGCTCTTGGCGATGAGCGCGATGCGATGCAAAATCTTATTTTGCGTCAATGGTTTATGCGGATCCGGCGTCTCTTGCGGCGGCGCAAAATCGACCACCAGGGTGCAGCCAATAATGGGCTGGATGCCCGCTCCGGCCATCTTCTCGGAGAACTCGAGGGCGCCGAACAGGTTGTTCGTGTCGGTCAGCGCCAGCGCCACCATGCCATCGGCCTTGGCCTGCTTGGCCAGCGTCTCGATCTTGAGCGCGCCTTCCAGCAGCGAATAGGCCGAGTGCACGCGCAAATGGACGAACAGCGGGCTCTTCTTGGCCTCGGTCGATGGTGCGTCTGCCATATGAGTTGCCTCTACCCCTCGCCATCACTGGCCCCTCAAAGTACCTCTCAACGAGTC
>JAYUAJ010000375.1:0-3743 GCA_043741375.1 Hyphomicrobiaceae bacterium
TGTGGGACGTATATCTGGACCGGATTAGCGACGCCGAACATGCGGTCGCCGGAGTGTCCGGATCAGCGCATGCGGGATAAGTCGCGTCCCACCCTTGCCGCTGCCGGTAGAGCGGGGCAATAGGGTGGGACGATGCGCCAGTACGCTGGCCGAGCAGTGACGGGAGGGATTGGGCGATGTCGAAGCTATTGATCGCATTGGCGTTTGGGCTTTTCGTGGCGGCCGGATCGGCATTCGCCGAGGATGCGGCCAAGCCTGCAGACAAGGCAGCTGCCGACAAAGCGGCGGCTGACAAGGCCACAATCGACAAGGCCATGGCTGATAAGGCCGCTACCGACAAAGCCGCCGCGGCTGCCGCGACGGCTCCGGCCCCCCAGCCATCCGCACCCGCCGTCAAGCGCTTCAAGATGCGCACGCTGATGTCGCAGGGCTACGAGATCAAGGCCGTCAGCTTCGTGCCCCAGGACGCCTCCTCGCGCGTCTCCAAGACGCTGGACAAGGATGCGGCATTGATCACCTTGCAGAAAGGCTCGGCAGCTGCGACGTGCTTCATCACGCTCGAAGAGTACGTCAGCCCTGGCATGACCGACATCGAGTGGTGTATCGAGCAGAAATAGGCGGACCAACCGCCCCTTACTGACCAATAAGAGCCGCCATGTCCGTCCGCCGCCTCGACCCCGAACAGCCTGCCAGTTTCGCCTTCACCACGGAGAATCTGGCCTGGGCCGACGCCACTATCGCGAAATACCCGCCCGGCAAACAGGCTTCGGCGGTGATTTTGCTGCTCTGGCGCGCGCAGGAGCAGGAGGGCTGGGTCACCAAGCCCGCTATCGACTGGGTGGCGAACAAGCTTGGCATGTCCTTCATCCGCGTGCTGGAAGTGGCGACGTTCTATACCCAGTTCCAACTCTCGCCGGTTGGCACGGTGGCGCATTTTCAGGTCTGCGGCACGACCCCGTGCATGCTGCGCGGCGCCGGAGCGTTGTTGGACGTGTGCAAGAAGCACATCGCCCCGCACCCCTTTGAGCGAACCAGTGATGGTAAACTCTCCTGGGAAGAGGTGGAGTGCCTCGGCGCCTGCGTGAACGCTCCGATGGTGCTGGTTGGCAAGGACACCTACGAGGACCTGACGCCGACCTCGTTCATCGAAATCATCGACGATTTCCAGCGCGGCGAGACGCCCGAGCCCGGCCCCCAGATCGACCGCGTGCTGTCGGCGCCGGTCGGGGGGCCGACGACGCTGACCGATCAGCGGCTCTACGACGGTTCGGCGGTGGGCGGCTGGCGCAAGGCGTTCGATGAGCGCGAGACGGCGCGGGCCGAGAAGGCTGCGGCCGCCGCAGCGGCGACAAAGGCGTAAAGCCGCCGACTGGAACTCCCGAATCAGCTAGGAATCAGGCAGCAACAGGCCTTATTCGAGGTCTGCTCATTGGCTCTCGCGTCCGCGCCCAGACCTACCCCCCACCCTAGCCCTCCCCCTCAAGGGGGGAGGGGATTCGGTCTCAACATGGGATGGAATTTGCCCAACTCACGGGCAGACGGCTCGCTCCCCCCTTTGAGGGGGAGGGTCGGGGTGGGGGGTAAGCGCTGGGCGAGAGCGTTCGGAAAAGTGGAACGCCATGGATCGCACTTCGACCCTCATTCCGGCTGTCAAAACCTGGCATGGCCAGTTCCAGATAAGGCGCCACCCGGCGCCCGCGCTTGTGGGCGCGGTCTCGCATTTAGTCGGCGATTGGCAGGTGCAGGCCTTCCCCGGCGCGCCAGCAATTCCCGTTCTTAACCCTCAAGGCCAGCGCATCGGCTTGATCATTGGCACGCCCATCGACTACGCCGCCGGTGCGCTCATCGATCAGCCGCTGAGGCTCGACCTTCCATCCGAACCTGCGGCCCGCAACGCCGCGATCGAATCGACATTGTATCGCCTCGCCGGATCGTGGCTCTGCATCCTGGCGGGCGATGGGGTCGAGCGCATCTATCTGGACGCTAACGGCACGCTATCCCTGGTTTTCGACCCAAAGACCAAGACGGCGGCCTCGACGCCAGGGCTGTTGCTGGATGATGCGGCTTACGCATCCCGGTTTGAGCACCACCTCTACGCGACCCTGGACGTCCCCGGCGACGGCTGGTTCCCCTCGGGGCTGACGGCGCACAAAGGCGTCAAGCGCCTGCTGTGCAACCACTATCTGGACCTCGCGACCTTCACTCCCCACCGCCATTGGCCGACCCGGGATTTCGCCCATACGGGTTCGACCGAAGACAGCGCGCACCGCGTGGCCGCCATCGTGCGCAATCAAGCCGAAGCGCTGCTTAACCGCGGTAAAGTCGTGGTCGCCCTCACTGGCGGCAATGAAACGCGTTTCCTGCTCGCCGCCTATAAACCCCTGATCAAAGACCTGACCTTCGTCACCGTCGCTGCGCCCTCGACCGAACGCGACGTCGTGCTGGCCAAAACGTTGGCCGAGCGGTTCGGCCTGCGTCATAAGCTGCTACCCGTGCAGGACGCGACTCCAGCCGAGCAAGCCGCCTGGCGCTATGCCGCCGGCCATTGCGTCACCGGCCCCAACATGGTCAGCCATCCAACCATCCGCCCCCTGGCGCGCGACTACGACTTCTTCCTTGGCGGTCTCGGCGGCGAGATCGGCCGCGCCTTCTTCTGGCGCCCCGCCGATACGCGCGACATGACCCTTGGCGTCGCCGATCTCGTCCCGCGCTTCGGCATGCCGCAAGCCGACGCCGTCACC
Organism: Hyphomicrobiaceae bacterium; assembly: GCA_043741375.1. GTDB lineage: Bacteria > Pseudomonadota > Alphaproteobacteria > Rhizobiales > Hyphomicrobiaceae > JANYHF01. The sequence goes on from JAYUAJ010000375.1 coordinate 2,742, forward strand.
GAGGCCACGGCCGATTGGCTCTGGGGTGTCCAACACTTCAACGCCCTGACGCAGCTCGACCTCGCCTACATCGAGCTGCGCATGTCCGCCTGGTCGGCCGCGCAAACCTACGCCCAGAGTTTTGTCAATCACCTGCACCCGCTGATCGCCCGCGAAATCTATTCGCTGATGCTGGACCTGCCCCCCGAGGCCAAACGCGGCAACCTCCTGATCAAATCCGCCATCGCGCAGAGCTGGCCGGAATTGTCGGACGTGCCGATCAACCGCTACGGCGACTACCGCGACTTGCTCCACGCCGCCCTGAGCGCCACCGATCCCAAGCGGGTGGCGAAGAAGTTGCGCAAGATGTTCGGGTGAGGGCTGACGATTTGGACTTGCCCAACGCCCGTACGTAAGCAAACATCCTGATCGCCTTCGTTGGTCTGCGTACTGGAGCCAACTATGTCCGACACCTACGCCATCAAAGGCGGCCGCTCAGGCCGCGAGCGATTGCGCTTGCAGAGCAACGTGCTGCAATCTGGCACCAATGATTTTTTGACCAAGATTGGCATTCGGCCCGGTATGGCCTGCTTGGATGTGGGCTGTGGCGGGGGCGATGTGTCGTGCGAGTTGGCGCGCCGGGTTGGCGTTGGCGGCGGGGTCATCGGCCTCGATATGGATGTGGTCCAGCTCGACATCATTCGAAACGAGGCCACAGCTCAGCAGTTTGCGAACATCGACTACCGCGCCGTCGATGTCACCAGCTTTCCAAGTGATCTGGGGACGTTCGATATTGTCTACAGCCGTTATCTCCTTTGCCATCTGCCGCGCCGGACCGAAGTGCTGACATGGATGGTCAGCTGCCTGAAACCTGGCGGCGTGCTGGCGCTTGAAGATATCGATTTCTCGGGTCGCTTCTGTTATCCGCCGCAACCTGCTTTTGATCGCTATTTGAGCTTGTCCGCCGATGTGATCCGGCGCCGGGGCGGCGATCCCGATTTCGGCTTGAAGCTGCCGGTTCTG
>JAYUAJ010000376.1:0-3734 GCA_043741375.1 Hyphomicrobiaceae bacterium
ACGCCCACCCGGTCGAAGGGGGTCGCGAACGCCGCCAGGTTAACGCCGTTGTAGATCAATCCGGCGCGTTCGGGGGACGCTCCCTCGCCGACCAACTCATCGACGACGGACTGCGAATTGCCGAGCATGGCTGCCATGGAGCCGTGCAAAGCGTGTTCCAGGCGGGCGAGCCGCGGGTGCTTGGCCTGGTAGTGGTTCTGGCAGCGCCGGCTCATGATGCGCACCGGCACTTGGGTCAGGGCGGCCGCGATGGATCCCGCTAGAAATGCGTGTGGCAGGAAAAAATGTGCGATGTCTGGCCGGCCGAGCAGCATTTCGGGGATCAGGCCGAGCGCGCCGGTGACCAGCGTCACGGCCGTGCCCAGCCCAGATAGCGCGCCGCCAGCAAGCTTCACGTCCGTCCCGGCCAGTTCGCCCAACTGCGCGCCATCCTTGGCGAGGCAATAGAGCGTCACGTCAAAGCCGCGCTTGGCCAACCCCGGCGCGATCTGCGCCAGATGCCGTTCGGTGCCGCCCACCTCCATGGAGCGGGTCGCCAGCAGCAGGCGAGGATTGCGTTGAGGTAATCTTCCGGGCATCTCCTAGGGGTGAGTGATTCACTGTTAACAGCCGGTAAATCCGGACCTGCAGCGAGCTCCATGGCGCCCAAACTGCTCTATCTGGTGACCGAGGACTGGTACGTCCTCTCGCACCGCCTGCCGATGGCGCGGGCAGCCAAGGCAGCCGGATTCGAGGTGCACGTGGCGACCCGTGTCGTTGACGGGAGGGCGCGCATCGAAGCTGAGGGATTTCAGCTGCATGCCCTCGATTGGGGGCGGCGCGACCTGAACCCCTTTCACTTAGTCGGGCCGGTTCTCGCCGTGCGCGCACTGCTGGCGCAGCTGCAACCCAAGGTCCTGCACAACATCGCGTTGAAGCCGGCGCTGATCGGTTCACTCGCGTCGGACGGCCGGCCGAGGCTCGGCGTTGTCAGCAGCATCAACGGGCTCGGGTCGGCCTACGTCGCGACGGGTGTGTCCGGTCTCCTCAAGCGCACGGCATTGCGGTCAGCGCTCCCCCTGCTGCTCAATCGGCGGCACGCTTGCACTATCGTTCAGAATCCAGAGGATCGGGCGACCTTACACGCGCTTGGCGTTGCCGAGGCCCGGCTGCGGCTGGTGCCGGGCTCGGGCGTCGATACCGAACGATTGCGCCCGCTGCCCGCACCGCCGGGACCCGTGACCGTCGCCTATGTCGGGCGCATGTTGGCGGACAAGGGGTTGCGCAGCCTTATGGCGGCGCATCGGCTGCTACGCGAGCGCGGACAGATCGTTCAACTGATACTGGCCGGTGCGCCAGATCCCGAAAACCCTACCTCGATTGATGCAGCCGAACTCGCCGGGTGGGCGCGCGAGCCGGGCGTGACGTGGCTCGGCCACGTGACCGACGTCGCCAGCGTCTGGGCCCGCGCGCACATTGCCGTCTTGCCGTCCCGCCGCGAGGGTCTGCCGCTCAGTCTCCTGGAAGCTGCTGCCTGCGGCCGTCCGATGATCGCAACCGACGTGCCGGGTTGCCGCGAGGCGGTACGCGCAGGCGACACCGGCGTGCTGGTGCCACTAGACGACGCGCCGAGACTGGCCGAGGCGATTGCCGCCATGGCCGCTGATCCGGCAGGCCGCGCGCGCATGGGGGCGACCGCGAGGCTGCGTGTCGAGCGGGAATTTTCAGCCCGTCTGATTGCAGACCAGGTGGCGGCCCTCTACCGCGAACTGGCAGACGCCTGAACTGCCGTCATCATGCGGATGATTTCGTCTGCGGTCGTGCTGACCGGCCGCCAGCCCGCTGCGGTCAGAGCCGACACATCGACGCGCAAGTCCCCAAGCAGCGACGACATAAGTCCGCCCCGCCCTACGACCGTCAGCATTGCCCCCAGCAAGGCGGGCGGCACTGCGACCAAGCCTGGCGGGCGATCGAGCGCCTGGCGCATGGAAGCGACGAGGTCGCGCACGCTCATCGGCTCAGGATCGGCGGCCAGAAATTGTCTGCCGCGCGCGTTCTCGGCGGTCAGGCAAAAGGCAATGATCGAGAGCAGGTTGTCCAGACCGAGCAGCGACCGCTTGTTGTGCAAAGCTTCGAACGGCAGCGGCAAACGGGCCCGCGCCAAGCGCGAGAGTTGTGCGAGGTTCCCCTTTGCGCCCGGCCCGATAACGAGCACCGGGCGAAGCATGGTTGCGTCGGGATATTCGGCGGCGACGGCCAGTTCGGCCGCAAGCTTCGAGCGCCCATAGGCATCAGTCGGGGCCGGCGCTGTTGCTCCAGCGACAACGCTCCCGGCCGAGGGACCATTCTGCGCCCGAACCGACGACAGCAGCACAAATCGCGACACGCCCGCGGCTGCGGCTGCCCTGGCGAGTTCGCCAGACGCCTCGGTGTTCATGCGTAGATAGGTCCGCTCGTCGAGCCGCGCCCGGCTGTGCGCGATGCCCGCCAGATGCACAACGTGATCTACGCCGCGCACAAGCATCGACCAATCACAAGGCGCGCCGAGGTCCGGCATTGGCACCCAGGCAGCACCATCGACCCTCAGGTCCAGCCGCTGACGCGACGCCGCCCGCACCTGCCATCCCCCATGAGCAAGCCAACCCACAAGCGGCCGGCCGATGAATCCGGACGCGCCGGTCACGAGCACGAGCGGCCGCGTGCTCACCGGCGCGGCTCGCGTGACAGGTCGCACAACAGCCAAGCGGTCAATGCGATGGCACCGGCCAACGCAGCCAACTGCGCCAAGGCGCTTGTCTCCCAAGCCGAAGCGACCGCCAGCGCACAAAGCCCGACATTGACCGTCGCGATCAGTCCAGTGATTTGGGGGACGCGCCAGCCGAGATCGGTTGCACGCTGATAGAAATGCGAGCGGTGCGCTTCAGTGATGCGCTCGCCGTTTCGAAGCCGGCGCAGCAGCGTCAGCGTGGCGTCCGCCAGGTAGTAGAGCGGCAAGATCAGCGCCGCCACAACATGTCCGTTGAACGCTAACTCTAGCAGCAACACGCCCACAACCAAGCCGATCGCGAGACTGCCGACATCGCCGAGAAACAGCCGCGCCGCATGACGGTTGAAGGGTGCAAAGCCGAGCAATCCGCCGCCCAGGACCGCCGCGATCCAGCCGGATGCCACGGAGTTTAATCCGACTACGGACAAAACGGCAAGCCCCGCCGTGAGCGGCACAAACTCGGCGACTGTGATGCCGTCGATGCCGTCCATGAAATTGGTGAGATTGATGAACCAGATGAGGCCGATCAGGGCCAGCCCGAGCACCAGCCAAGACGGAAGTCCGAAAATCGCCGCTGCGCCCCCCGAGGCTGCAAATACGCCGCCGGCGGCGGCGAGACCTTGTACGCAGAGGCGCGGCAGCACCGGTAGCGGATTGAAATCATCAAGCGCGCCCACAGCCGCGAGCACAGCTACCCCGAGACCCAGACAAGCCAGCGGCCAAGTCCAGAGCCCCGACTGCGGGATTGCCGTGGCGGCGGCCAGCAAACAGGTCAGCGACGCGACAACTACCGCCGCGCCGCCACCTTGCGGGGTGGGGACCCGATGGCTGGAGCGCGCATTTGGCCGCGCCAGGGTGTAGCGGCGAAAGAGCGGCATCATCGGGAGGATCAGGACATAGGTGAGTAGAGCGCATAAAGCGGCAAGCAGCGCTAGTACCGCAGTCATGCTTAAGCCAACCGGCATTTCCGGCACCGCAAGCGAGATTG
>JAYUAJ010000377.1:0-8520 GCA_043741375.1 Hyphomicrobiaceae bacterium
CGTCGGGCAGCGGCAGCAGCTGAGCCGGATAGCCGTCGATCGGCAAGCGCCGCGGCACCGACCATGTTTCGCCGCCGTCCCGCGATGTCACCTGGTGCAGCCAGCGGGTGCCGTTGTCGCGCAGTACCATCAGCAACCGGCCGGGTTCCGTCTCGATCAGCGTCGGTTCCTCGAACTCCGATCCGGCCTGTTTGGCGACCTTGACAGGCGGCTCCCATGTCAACCCGCCATCGCGCGAGCGCACCGTGAAGACCACGCGCCAATTGGGGATATCGGACAGGGGCAGCAGGATGTCGCCGTTGGCCAGCTCGCAGGCGCCGCGCATACCGTAGCCGCCGCTGAAGGGCGCCGTATCGATCTTCGCCGAGCGTGTGAAGCTCACGCCGTGATCATCCGAAAGATGCACGAGCGTCTGGCCCGGGGCCCGCGCCCAAGGCGCGAGATGCTCCACCGGAACGTTGCGATAGGCTGCCGCATCGTGTTCGGGTGAACTCAGCCAGCCGCGCATGAACTGAGCGGGAAAATCGATCGCCATCGTGCCTGACATGCGCCGCGCCAGGCCGAGCGGCAGCCAGTGAAAACACCATTGATTGAGCAGCACGCTGCCGTTGCGCAAGGTCGTGAGGCCAGCGCATTCGGTGCCGCGGAACTCGTAGGACGGCACGACTTCGGGCGCGCTCCAGCTCTCCCCGTCATCGGCCGAGCGCATCAGCACGTTCTGATACTGCGGGTCCTCGGGCGGATGCAGGATGAATGGGCGGCGTGGCGCACGGTTGAACACCACAAGCAGATCGCCATTGCCGGCCCGCGCCACATGCGGGTGCGCACAATAGCTGTACGCATCCTTGTAGAGCGGTGTGTGCCGCGCGCCTGACGCCTCGATCATCCGAACCTACAGCGTAAACCGTGTGCAGCGCACATATTGCAGCGGCTTTTCCTGGTCGTCCCACTCGTGATAGGCGGCAACGATCGTCCCGTCCGGCACCTGGGCAACGCTCGGATAGCCGATATGCTGATAGATGCCCGGATTCGACCAGTCGATGCCGCCGGCCCGCATCTTGCCGCTCGACGGCGTCATGCGGCTGGAACCGGGGGTCTCGGTGATCGTGGCCCCCGGCACACCGCCCTCGCGGATCACGAACTCGTTCTTCTTGTCCCAGGTGATGCCATCATCGGAGACGCAGCCGCGGGTGCCATAGGGCGGGCGCCGGTAGCCGTAGACGCACAGATAGCGGCCGTCCCGAAGTTCGATCGCCTCGTGCGGATAACCCCAGATGTTGGTCCATTTCGGCGGCGTCCAGCTGAAACCGTCATCGTCGGAAAATATTACGACCGTGTTCTTGGCGTCGCTGGTGGGATTGACGTGCGTACGCAGGAAGCAAACGAGCTTGCCGTCCTTGAGCCGTAAAATCGCCGGCTCCTCGTAGTCGATGATGCTGGCCGGATCGTAGGCCAGCGTCGAATAGTACTCCCAGTTGAAGCCGCCATCGTCCGAGCGCATCAGCGCCGAGCGCGTGCTCTCGCCTTCGCCCTCCTCCTCGTAGCCATGAATGCGCCCATAAAGCCCCATCAGTAGCGAACCGCTCGGCAGCTCCCAGCAGCCGACGCGGCAGCCGCCATGTTTCAGGGGGCGGATGTTGACGGGCATCGGCTTGGACCAAGTGGCGCCGTCATCGGTCGAGCGCGTTACGAAAGTGCCGAGGCAGCCTTGCATCTTGTAGGCCCAGCTCCAGTCGCCCCATTCCTTGGTGACCGGATGGCTCGACCACGATACGCCTTCGGGCTTGATGCCGCGTTTGAAAAAACCCGTGATCGTCATATTGACGATCAGTGTGCCATCTTTCAGTTGGCAAATGCCGCAATCCCAATTGCCCTCGGTATCGGTCCACGGGAGCACAACCTTCGAATTGCTCCAGGTCTTGCCGCCATCTTTGGACCGGACGATCAGCGTCTGGCCGCTGTCGTGGTGGAACGGATAGCGCTCCTCGTTGATCACGGCGGCAAGTTCGCCGTTCTGCAGCAGCCGCATCGCAACTTGATTGACGCAATGCTCGGGGTGCTTGAGCATGGTGTGGTGGGTGATGTGCTTTGGCTGGATCATGGGTTGGTTCGCCTTTGCAATGACGCCCCTATCTTGCTCGCGACAGGCTTCAGGTCAGTTGATGTTTTCGGCCAGCAATTTGACCGATTCGGATGCCGCGTTGGCATCAACAAGCCGCAAACCGGTCGCAGCATCGAACACATGCACATGCTCAGGACTCGCGCAAAGTCGCAGCAACGAGCTGATCGGCGGCAGCACGCGCTCATTGAACAGTACCGTGATCTTTGTGCCACCAAGGTCGGTGACCAGCTGAACCTGCGCGCCCAGCGGTTCGACCATTTCCACGAGGGCCTCGAATCCCTCCGATTTCGGCGCAATCCTGATATGCTCGGGACGTATGCCGATGATCACGGCTTGCGATGCTGGCCCCGCAGGTTGCGCCGGCAGTGCGATCCGCACCGCCCCGAGCTTGGCCACGACTCCGTCGCCGCTGCGCAGCAGCTCGGCCGGAAACAGGTTCATCGCCGGCGAACCGATGAATTCGGCGACAAATGTGTTGGCCGGATGATCGTAAAGATCAAGGGGCGCGCCAGTCTGTTCGATCCTGCCGGCCCTCATGACCACGATGCGGTCGGCCATCGTCATGGCCTCGACCTGGTCGTGCGTGACGTAAATCGTCGTGGTTTTGAGCCGCTGATGCAACGATTTGATCTCGCTGCGCATGGCCACGCGCAGCTTGGCATCGAGGTTCGACAGCGGCTCATCGAACAGAAACACTTTTGGATCGCGCACGATCGCCCGCCCCATGGCGACACGCTGGCGTTGACCACCCGACAGCGCTGCCGGCTTGCGATCGAGAAGCTCGCTCAAGGCAAGTATCGCGGCCGCCTCCTTGACACGTTTCTCGATCACGTCGCGCCCATCGCCGCGCAACCGCAGCGAAAAGCCCATGTTCTCGGCCACCGTCATATGCGGGTAGAGGGCGTAGCTCTGGAATACCATGGCAATGTCGCGCGCCTTGGCGGGGAGATCGGTAACATCGCGGCCGCCGATGCGGATGGTACCGACCGTGACGGGCTCAAGGCCGGCTATCGATCGCAACAAGGTCGACTTGCCGCAACCCGACGGCCCCACCAGCGCGACAAACTCACCATCGGCAATCGCTAGCGAAACATCCTTCAGCACCTCGACGGCGCCGAATGACTTGCCGAGATGCTCGACATCGACATGGGTCATAAAAACCCTCTGCAATTGCGTGTTCCCGCGTCAGACGAGGTTACATCAGCCGAACGATCGCGCAAGCGTTTGACCTAAATCATCAAGTTCCTGTCTGATTTGATTAACCGTTCGACCGGTCACGAGGGCGATGATTTGGCGGACGGCCATGCTGCCGTCGCGCGATCGCAGGAGGCCTTAAGCGTCCCGACTTGATCGCCTTAGAAAAATCTATCGTGGGAGGATCGTCATGTCGAATGTTCGCTTAACGCGCCGGGAAGCAGCCAAACTGGCCGGCACAACTATACTTGCCGGCGCCGTCAGCATGCCATGGGTGCGGCGTGCCTCGGCCGCCACTGAGATCAACCATTGGAGCTGGCTTGCGGCCTCGGATGGCGAGGTCTGGGGTCAGATGATCAAGGACTTCAATGCGGCCAACAAGGACGTCCAGATCAAGATGGATCTTGTTCCAGAGGATCAGTACACGACCAAAATCCTGACCGCAGCTGCCGCAGGCAAAGCACCGGACTTCGGCTGGGGCACAGCCGGTCAGCGCGCTCAATGGGCCGCCGATGGCGTGATCCAGCCGCTTGACGATCTGGCCAAGAAGGCCGGTCTCGACATCGGCGACTTCTCGGAATTCTCGGTCAAGCAGGCGCGGTATCCGAAGTACGACAACAAGATGTTCATGGTGCCGATGGACCTTATGAGCCTGCAGCCGGAGGTGAACATCGATCATGTCAAGGCGGCTGGGCTCGACCCGGAGAAGTTCCCGACCGATGGCACCACGCTCATCGAATGGGCCAAGAAGATGACGAAGATGGATGGCGACAAGGTCGCGCGCTCGGGCATCATGATGACGGCGTCCGGCGTGCAGCCGACCGTCACCTGGGGCATCGTGGCGGCACAGATGGGTTTCCAGCGCGCCAGCGACGATTTCAAGACGGCGTGCGTCAACGAGGATGCCGGCAAGGCCGCCATGCAGTGGGTGCTCGACCTGTTTGACAAGCACAAGGTCTCGACCCGCGACGTCACCGATCGCTACAAGGCGTTCGGCACCGGGCAAGGTTCAATCTTCTGGACCGGCCCGTGGACCATCAACGGGTATGTGACACAGAAACTGCCGTTCCGCACCTATCCGTTCCCGAACATCGGCGGCAAGCAGAAGACCTATTTCGAGATGGGCGGCCTCGAACTCTACGTGCAACCGGACAAGGCGCGTTACGAAGCCACCATGATGGCCGTCAAATGGCTGTCGGATAACAGCAAGCTGTGGACCACCAAGGGTCGCGGCGCCTCACCGCGGAAGTCGATCCTCAGCCTGCCCGACTACAAGACGGCAGGTGCCGACTGGTCCGCGCGCGGCGCCTTCGTCGACGGCATGGCGTTTGCCACCGAGGGGGAGATTCCAGTGCTGGCAGGACCCGACTTCACCATCTACTCTGGCGGCAACTTCCTCGCCAAAACCCTGGAAGGCGTCTGGGCCAAGTCAAAGACCATCGATCAGGCCATGGCCGATATCAAGGCCCAGTGGCAGAAGGGCCTCGACGCAGGCTGAGCCTAGGCGCGGCATCCCGTCCCGGTCTGCTCCTACCGGTACGGGATGCCCCAAATTCATGGCGATCCCGTTGCCCACAGTGCTTCCGATACGACGCAGCGGCCAATCGGAGATCGATTGGGTCGCTTATCTGTTTGTCGCGTTCTTTACGCTGCCATTTCTGGTTTTCAACATCGCGCCGATCCTATTTGGTGCTTATCTGTCGTTCACCAAATGGGGCATTTTCGGAGCGCCAAAGTGGATCGGCTGGCAGAACTACATCGATGCCTTCCACGATGAGTTCGTCTACATCGCTTTCCGCAATGTGCTGCTGTATGCGCTGATCATCGTGCCGAGCGTGGTGGTGCTCGGCCTCTCCTTCGCCATCTATGTCAACCAGCGTTGGCCGCTGGCCGGCCTTGTGCGCGTACTGTTCTTTTCGCCCTATGTCGTGTCGGCGACCGTTATCGGTCTGGTCTGGGTGTGGATCCTCGATACCCAATTCGGCATTGTGAACAGCTATCTGAAGGCCGTTGGCATCGGCGCCATTCCCTGGCTGACCAGCATGAACTGGTCGCTGATCGGGGTTTCCATCGCCTCGGTCTGGTGGGATCTGGGCCTCGCCTTCATTCTCTTTCTGGCCGCGCTGCAGGACGTGCCCAAGGACCTCTACGATGCCGCCGAGGTGGATGGCGCGACGATCTGGCAGCGCTTGTGGTTCGTCACGCTGCCGCAGCTGCGTCCCGTCATCAGCATGGTCGTCACACTGCAGCTGATCGCGTCCATGCGCATCTTCAGTCAGGTCTATGTGATGACCAACGGCGGGCCGGCCTCGTCATCCTCGTCGGTGATCTATTACATCTATTCCACCGCCATCAACCGTCAGCTGTTTGGCTATTCGGCCGCCGTTTCCATGATGCTTTTTGTGGTCATTCTAGTCGTTACCATGGCACAACGTCTACTGATCCGGGAGCGCTGACGCCATGGCCACCGACACCGTGCGAACACCCGAACCATCGCCGCTGATCCGTCGTGCCAACCGCTGGCTAAGGCGCTACAACATGCAGCTCTCGGACATTCCGGTGTGGCTGCTCGGCCTCGCCTTCGCGCTGCTCTGGGCCATGCCTTTCGTGTGGATGATCTCGACCTCGCTGAAATTCCCTGCGGACGTGATGACGGTCGATATCGAATGGTTCCCGCGGCGCGTCACCTTCAGCAACTATGTCAAGATGTTTACGGACTACCCAGTTGTCCGCTGGACCGTGAACAGCATCATCGTGGTGACGGCCAGCACGGCCATGTGCGTGATGTTAGGGGCGCTGGCCGGCTACGCACTCGCACGCATGCGCTTTCCCGGCAGCAGCATCCTGTTCCTCGTCTATGTCGCCTCGCTGATGGTGCCGATCGAGGTCTACATCGTGCCGCTGCTGCTTGCCGTCACTAAACTTGGTTGGACCAATACCTACGCGGCGCTGATCTTTCCGACGGTCGGCAATGTGCTCAGCGTGTTCATCTTCCGGCAATTCTTTCTGAACTTTCCCAAGGACCTCGAGGACGCCGCCAAGATGGACGGCGCCAGTCACTTGCGCATCTTCTGGACCATTGCGCTGCCCATGGCTCGTGCACCGCTGATCGCGGCAAGTGTGATCATCTTCACGCTCAACTGGAACAATTTCCTTTGGCCGCTGCTGGCGACGTTCAGCGAGGACATGAAGGTGCTGCCGGTCGGGCTCGCCGCCTTCACGCCCGTGTTGGGCACACACACGCAGTTGGAGGGGTTTGCCCTGTCCATGGCGGGCGTTACTCTGCTCAGCATGCCCAGTGTGATGCTGTTCTTCTTCTTGCAGCGCTATTTCATCCAAGGCATCGCATCCGGCGCCGTTCGCGGCTGAGACCGGCAATGATCGTGAGGCTATGACTTGACGCTGGCCCGCTATAACCTATTCATCGACAACGCCTTCGTACCAGCCGAGAGCGATGCGACCCTCACGACCATTGATCCGGCAACAGAGGAAGTGATCGGGGTGGTGGCATGCGGCGGCCCTGCCGAAGTGGACCGTGCTGTCAAAGCCGCGGCGGCGGCCATGCGCGGGCCATGGCGCGAGATCACGCCCTACGAGCGCGGCCGGATGCTGTTCCGCTTTGCCGATCTGATCGTGGCTCATCGCGACGAACTGGCCCGGACGGAAACGCTCGACGTCGGCAAGCCGCTGAAGGATTCCCTCGGAGATATCGACAGCGTCGCCATCACGCTGCGCTACAATGCCGGCGCCGCCGACAAGCTGCAGGGCGAAACCATCCCGCTCGGGCCGAAATTTGTCGACTTCACGGTGCTCGAGCCGATTGGCGTCACGGCGCACATCGTGCCCTGGAACTTCCCACTCGGCATGGCTATGCGCGGCATGGCGCCGGCCCTCGCCGCCGGCTGCACAGTCGTGCTGAAGCCTTCAGAGCAATCGCCCCTGTCGGCCCTGAAAATGGCCGAGCTGGTCGCCGAAGCGGGCTTCCCCAAGGGCGTCATCAACATTGTTCCGGGCCTCGGATCGGAAGCGGGTGAGGCGCTCGTTCGCCATCCATTGGTGCGCGGCGTCACCTTCACCGGCTCGGTCGCCACTGGCCGCAAGATCCTGGCCGCCGCCGCCCACGGCATCAAGCCGAGCGTGCTCGAACTTGGCGGCAAGAACCCCATGATCGTGTTCGCCGATGCCGATATCGGCCGCGCCGTAGATGATGCGCTCGCTGGCTCGTTTGAGAACTGCGGACAGGTGTGCTCGTCCTCTTCGCGCTATCTGCTGCATCCCAAGATTCGCGACGAATTCATCGATCGGCTGGGCGACAAGGCGGCCAAGCTCTCGATCGGTCCCGGCATCGACAATCACGACCTCGGTCCGATGGTGTCGGCTGCGCAGTATGCCAAGGTGCTCGGCTATCTCGAACGCGGTCGCTCGGAGGGCGCACGCGCGCGTTTCGGCGGCAACCGTCCAGGCCATTTGCAGCGCGGCTATTTCATCGAGCCGACCGTGCTCGACCAAGTCAATCCGGCCAGCACCGTCGCCCGCGAGGAGATCTTCGGCCCGGTGGGCATTGCCGTCGACATTGCCGACGAGGCCGACGCCGTGAGAATCGCCAACAGTCTTGGCTATGGCCTTTGCGCGGGCGTCTATACGCAGGATATCTCGCGCGCGCTGCGCCTCGCCGGTCAGCTTGAGGCCGGCTCGGTCTGGATCAATGGCTGGTGGATGGGTGGGGTCCAGGCGCCCACCGGCGGCATCAAGGACAGTGGCATCGGCCGCGAACGCGGCCTTGCCGGATTGCGCAACTACCTGCAAGTTAAGAACATCGCGGTACGCCTGTGAGATTGGAAGCGCCAGCATGACCGGCCGCACAAACCGTCCGACGACGTTGCATCTTAACCCATCCGACCCTCTGGTGGTTGCGCTCGATGACCTGCAGCCCGGTGCGCCGCTCGGGCCACTTGGCGTGACAGCGGCCGAACCGATCGCAAAAGGCCATAAGGTCGCCATCGCTGCCATCGCGGCCGGCGACCACGTGCGCAAATACGGCCAGATCATAGGCACGGCGACGGCGTCGATCGCACCGGGCCGGCACATCCATACCCACAACCTCGGCTTTGAGCCCAGTACGGTCGACCACGCCATCGGCGGCTACCGCATCAAACATCCGCTGCTACCCGAGGCGAACCGCGCGACCTTCCACGGCATCGTGC
>JAYUAJ010000378.1:0-3663 GCA_043741375.1 Hyphomicrobiaceae bacterium
TCGGCTGTGTCTCCGACGTTGACCAGCGCGAAGCGCGCGAAGTGGGTGAAAAGGCCGTGCAATACGCCATGTGGGGCGACCGCGACGGCTCCGTGGCCATCAAGCGCACTGGCGACTACTCGGTGGATTACGAGTTGGTTTCGCTCCAATCGGTCGCTGGCAAGACCCGCGTGATGGAAGACGAATTTCTGTCACCTAGCGGCACGGACGTTACCGACGCTTTCCGGCTTTATTTGCGACCGCTGCTTGGCTCGGGGATGCCGGACGCCTTCCGCCTGCGTCCCAACAAGGTGGCGAAGGTTCGTCACAAGGCCTGATGGCGCATGGCCGGGCCGACCTTCGACGAGGCCCGCTCTTACCGAGCCATAAGCATGCTTTGGGTCATTCACGCCGCCGATCCGACCATCGAGGTGAGAGGAAGCGGACATCGGCGGGGGCGACGAAGCACGTGAGGCCTACGGAACCAGGCCATCGCGGATATGATCAAGCAATTCACGAGCGGGGTGATAGTCCTTGGCGATCGAGGCCAGCATGCGCGCGCTCTCCAGCACATATTCGCCGTGCCCCCGGTCGAGCAGCTCTGTTGCCTCGATGAACACGCCGAGTTTGCCTAGATTAGCGACACTAGCCACGTTGCCAACAGGGATGATCGGCTTGCGTGCTAGGCTTTGCGACCAGGTAGAGCCATCGACAGCGACGATGGAGAGACTAAGGGGCTCGGCATCATTTGTGAGGCCCTCGATCATGGCCTCGCGCAGGCAGGACGGGGTCTCACCTTCGCTGCAAACCTTCCGTTCTGCGATCGTCTTGCCGGCGATTTTGGCCAGAACATCGAAAGGTGGCTTACCACCGGTCCAGCCGATCCAGAGCGGCTTGCTGCCGTCGTCGGAGACAACCAGCTTGGTGCGCCCATTGCCGGTCAGGGCCGGCAGCACCGCCAGGGTCTGTTCGCCGCGCGACTGAGCCTCAGCCGGGACCTGCTTGTCGCTGCCGGGCGGATTGATCCACTTGTAGACGGCAATGAGCCGTGTTTCGAACTGCCGGAGTGCGAGCCCGGCCCCTTTGGGAATTTCGGGGTTGGTCTCGTGGAGGGTGACTTCTTCGGTGGCGCCGATCTGCACCGTGACGAAGGGTGTCTGGCCGGACTGCTTCCCGGACTGCTTGGTGAACACGAATTGGTCATCGTCATAGACCGGCGCTTGATCCTTCACCGGCAGCACGTCATTGCCACGCTGCATGGTGACCAGCGGCGGGCCGGTATTCAAGTCACGCGGACCATAGTCGGTAACAACCCCAACCAGCGTTCCTGCGATGCAAGATGACATTGGCATCATCGCCAGGAGACCTGCCGCGCAGAGTCGTGCGCCGTGCCGGCGAACCCAAGGGACGATGGTATGCATCACGCTCACTCCGGTTTTGCCTTTGCTTTGTGCCCATCTGGCGGATGGCGCAACAGGGCACCAAGCCAGCCGACATGTTTGTACGCCTCGGCCATCTCAAGCAGCGCATCGAATGCGAGGAAAACGCCGAAATAGATCAAAGCCCTACTTGTGACTTCGACGGCATCGCTTGGGATCAAAAGATAGGTCGTCACACTCAACCAACAGTAGCTGAGGACAAATATCAACAAGCCGGCTGGAATCGCGCGCAGCAGCTTGGCGAAAATGCCATAACACGCAGCCAGAACGAGCGAGAGCAGGAACAACAGCCCCGCTGAAGCGGGCCGATGATTGAGGACGGCCGGCGCCACAGCAATGGCGTTCGCAAACAAGGCTGCGCCTGGCATTGCCCCAACTGGCGTCAAGAACTTGTCGGCGCCGTAGCTTGCCCCCAGCACGACCGCCCGGCGCTTGATGGCTTCGTCGGCGACCTGGTCCTTGTCGAGGCTCAAGGCGCTGACACGCTGGAAACGATAGCCGGAAGCCGCGCGCCAGTTGCTGGCTTTGGCTTGGAGGTTGCTATCGATGATGAAAGGGATCGGCGCGGCATAGGCCTCGGTGTTGGCCGGCCAATCCCCCGTTCCAGGACTGCTGCTATCAGGCGCCGGCAAATAGCCCTGAAGCCGCCGGGCGCCCTCGGCGAGATCGGCCCGGCCGTCCGGCTGCTTTCGCCACAGCAGAGCCGCTGCCGCGAGTTGCGGCGACGGCGCCGTTTGCGCGATACCGTTCTTGCAGGTGGACCGCCACAGCAGCCAGTTTCGCACCACGCCGTCGCCGTCTGGCAGAAAGCTACTCGATACCCAAATGATGTTGGCCTTGCCTGCGGTGGCGTCCTCGAAGGGTAGGGCATCAATACCGTCGACCCGGGCGGCCGGCTTGCAGGCTTGCTTGGTGCAAGCAATGTCTGCGCATGAGGGTTCGCGGAACGGTCCCGTGAGTAGCAGCGGCGGACTGTCCGGCTTGTAAGCGGTGAGCGTTGCCTTGAGTTTGTCGTCGCCATTAACCTGCGAGACACCCGACAAATCGAAATCGACAAAGACGAGAGCCGGGCCTTTGCTGACGATCTTATCGATCAGCGTGGCGAGTTTATCTCGTGGCGTGGTGTGGGTCGCCGTGCTCCAGCTTGCAAGAGCGGCGTCGTCGATATCCACGAGAGTGACATCGATGCTGTCGGTCGACTGGCCACGGTTGGACAATGTCGAACGGAGCTGGCTGTCATAGCCGAAACCGATCTCAAAAAATTCGGGGATCCGGATGAGTGTCTCGCGCGACAGCAGACCTGCGGCCACAATGGCCAGGGCCGCAGCAAGCAGTGTCACCCGCCCGATCGGCAGGGCTGCGACGAGATTTTCCAGGTTGAATCGACCCGGTTCCGACATCGAGTCTCCTCAGGCCAAATGTAAGTTCATTCAGGGGTCGCTCAGTGATCGCCAATGCCAGTTAGCCTGTCAAGCGGCAGGTACCGTCCATCGGGTCTATTCAATTTCTCCCAATCGCTGCACCATAGAGTCGTCTCATGTCGAGAAGCCGGGGCTTGGTTGCGCCTCAAGGCTTGGCTTGAAACCCGAAGACGAATTTCCTATCGTCCTTCAACACCAGATTGACGAAGCGAGGGCGCCATGGGGTTTCGTCGTGTTGTGCGCCAATCGACCCTCGCCCTGCTATCGATATTGCTTCTGGTATTCGCCGCAACGCAGGCGATGACGGATGAGCAAACCCGGCAACCGAACCTGGTGCGTAGGCTGATCGACTCAGGCTGCCTCAAGGATGCGCAGCCGGAGCCTTCGGACGGCGAGATTACTGCGGCTCTCGAGCACTGTCCGCCGATCGATCCCATGTTCAGGATCGAGAACGGCTTCAATGTTGCCCGGATCAATCAAGTGTCGGCCGATACGGCTTGCAGCGTCATCGCGACGGCAAGCGAAGACAAGACCGCCCGCGTTTTTCGCGGCGACGGCACGGCGCTTAGCGTGTTGCGCCCACCTGTCGGGGCGGGTAATTCCGGTAAGGCGCGGGCCGTGGCCGTCTCGCCGGACGGCAGCATTGTGGTGGTCGGCGGCTGGGATGTCGTCTTGCCCGGCCGAGCGCCAACCGACATGCCAGGCGGCTCGAACGAGAACGGCATTTATGTTTTTGACGCTGTTTCAGGCAAACTGCAACGGCGCATCGGCGGCTTTCCCTACGATATCCAAAAGCTGGCTTTTTCGTCCGATGGCAGCCGCCT
>JAYUAJ010000379.1:0-3659 GCA_043741375.1 Hyphomicrobiaceae bacterium
GGAAGCTTACCTTCAGCAATCATGCGCCTGGCCGTTGATGCCGACACGCCCAGACGGTGCGCAACCCCTTGAATGTCGAGCATGGTCGCTTGCGGTACCGGGGCACTGTCGGGCGTCTGTACCGCAGCGAGCCCATGTGCCGCCTCTAACTCATGAAGCTCTCTTACCGAAGCCACCAGCCGTCTGGAGGCGCGCGCCGAGGCAGCAATGAGCAGGTTCATCATCTGCCTGAACATCAGCAACAGGCGTGGCGGGTCCACCTGATCAAGTTCGGCAGTGAGCAGTTCCCGGCCCCGCTTGGTATCCAGGAGCCGCGCTAGTCGTTCGAATAGGGGCACTTCGGGTGGCTCGGGGGCAACGATCTTGGCGGGCTTTGCGGTTCTGAGCGTGGCGGCGCGGCGGAGTGAGGTCATGGTTCGCGTCCTGGTTGCGTTGTTGATCGGTGCAACTCGAACGCTACTAGTCGTTCATGAAACCCACTTCTGCGGTACCACTGCGGTACACAGCCCAAACACACTGCGACACTCTATTCGTCCGTTTACCCTTAAACATTCATTTGAAGGCTTGTTTCCGGCCTTTTAAAGTGGTGGAGCCGATCGGGATCGAACCGACGACCTCTGCAGTGCGATTGCAGCGCTCTCCCAGCTGAGCTACGACCCCTTGGGTGGCGCGATTTAGGGCGCGCGAGGTGAGGCTGTCAAGTCGGCCTCAACCATCGAGACAGTACCGCTCGGGCGTCAGGCTGGGGTAGAGTGCGCCCGTCGGTTCCGTAGCTCAACGGATAGAGCACCTGGCTTCGAACCAGGGGGCTGCGGGTTCAAGTCCTGCCGGGACCGCCAAATACCATCTCCAGGGTTAACGAAAATAGGCGCAACTGGCATGCTCGCTGCATGGCTTGGCAGTTATCCGTGCGCCGGGAGCCCCCGGTCCAACGCCGCACCCCCGGCCCGTCAGCCATTCGAGGAAGCCATGGACGACACCCAAACTCCAGCCGCGCCCAATCTGAACAACCGCATCGCCGGGATCGGCAAGGCCGTCAGCCGTGACGTTGCCGCCGCATTTGGCGACGCGGTCGCGGTGTTGCTGCGTTCACCCTTTCATCGCGCGGTGTTTCTGCCCGAGCTGGAATGGCTGATTGCACCCGGCATCGCCTGCGGACAGTATGCCATCGCCCACCGCACCGATCCCAAGACCGGCACGCAGTCCGCCGTTAGCTTTGCCACCTGGGCCATGGTCAGCGACGACGTCAACAAGCGCCTTATGGCAAGCAACGGCAAGCCGAAGCTGAAACCGGAGGAATGGCGCTCCGGCAAAACGCCCTGGCTGATCGAGGCCGCCGGCGAGACCGAGGCGACCCGCAATCTGGTGTCGTCGCTGGTGACCAAGCAGTTCGCGTCGAGCGGGCTGAATGTCATGCAGATGGGGGCCGATGGGACCTTCCGCGCGACGCGGATCGCGCCCACGGCCGAAAAGCCGGCCGACGCCGCAGTGAACTGACTGGGGTACGATCAGGGTTTGCGGGCCGGCGTCGTGTTCATGAATTCGAGCGTGTGCTCGAAAGATTCGACGCCCGCCTGTGAGCCCAATCCGGTCGCGTTCAGCGCGGACGTCGCCTGCGCGAACCGCACCGTGGTCTCCGCATCAAAGCCCTGCACCAGCGAGACAGCGAACCCGGCGTTGAACGCATCGCCGCAGCCACAGGTGCATTTGACCTTGATGTCGTAGGCCGGAACCGTGAAGCGCGTCCCGTCGCTGTGATGATAGTACGCGCCGTCGCCGCCCAACGTCAGCACACAGCATTTGACACCGAGGTCAAGGAACGTCTTCGCCACATCGCTTGGGTCCGAGAGGCCAGTGAGCGCGCGCGCCTCGTCGATCGAGGGCATGAAGTAATCCGTATGCGGCAGCACCCCGGCCACATCGCCCATATCCTCCGGCGAGCCGGCGAACACATCCACCGTCGTGATTGCGCCCTTGGCCTTGGCGCGTTTCAACAGCTCGCCGTTGCGGCCACTGTCGTCCATACGGTCCATCAGGCCGACACCGCCGATGTGCACCACACGGGCGTCCACGACCTTGTCCATCATGGCGTCGTCGACAAAGAAATTGGCCGTGGCGCCGCGCAGGTGTAGCGCTGGGCGAGCGCCATCGGGACGTGTCGTGACGATCGACGACGAGGTGCGCCCGCCTTTGACGCGTTGCATACAACTCGTGTCGACGTTGAAATCGGCGAGGCGCCGCAGAACCCAATCGCCCATCAGGTCCTCGCCGACGCCGCCGACGGCCATTGACGTGAGCCCCATCTTCGCCGCCGCGATCACCGCCGTTCCCGCCGCGCCCGAGACCGCGAGCGTGAAATCGTCAATGAAATAGGTGTCGGCGTTCGGC
Source organism: Hyphomicrobiaceae bacterium (assembly GCA_043741375.1). Taxonomy (GTDB): domain Bacteria; phylum Pseudomonadota; class Alphaproteobacteria; order Rhizobiales; family Hyphomicrobiaceae; genus JANYHF01. Next base: position 2,389 of record JAYUAJ010000379.1, read on the forward strand.
GGAATCTGCATCACCGGCCAGGCGAGAGCATCGAAGGTGATGAAACCGATGGACGAATAGTCGTGGTGCAAGATGGAGCCTCCTCACGGGTCTCGACGCTGAACCTAGCTTTTACCGCGCAGAAATCCAATCGTCCCGCTCATACAACGCCTTAGCAATATCCGACCACTTCGACCCACAATTGTCATCCCGGGCACAGCGCAGCATTTTTCATGGTGCGCTGCTGACCCGGGATCTCATATGCTGCAGTGCATCCGGGATGACGATTGTGGGTCGAGCTTATGTGGAAGATGTTCTACACCAGCATGCGAACCGGCGACTCCATGTAGGCCTTGAACGCATTCAGCAGCGCCGCGCCGATGGCGCCGTCCACCACGCGGTGATCACACGAGAGCGTCGTCGTCATCATGGTTGCGACCACCTGCTGGCGGTTGACCACAATGGTCCGGTCTTCGGCCGCGCCGACGGCGAGTATGGTCGCCTGCGGAGGATTGATCACCGCATCGAACTGCCGGATTCCGAACATGCCCAGATTGGAGATTGACGTGACGCCGCCTTGATAGTCGCGTGGGCTAAGTTTCTTGGCGCGGGCGCGGGCGGCGAGGTCCTTCATCTCGTTGGAGAGTTCGGAGAGCGATTTCAAATCCGCATGGCGCAGGATCGGGGTGAGCAATCCGCCATCCACGGCGACGGCGACGCCGACATCGACGCGCTTGTGGCGCATCATGCCCTGGGAGGTCCAGGTGGCGTTGGCAGAAGGCACATCGCGCAAGGCCAGGGCTAGCGCCTTGATGACAAAGTCGTTTACGGACAGTTTGTAGGCGCCCCGTCCCTCTTTCGGCGCGCGGGCGTTCAACTCTTCGCGCGCGGCAAGCAGCTTTTCGAGGTTGCAGTCGAGCGTGAGATAGAAATGCGGGACGGTGGCTTTGCTCTCGACCAGCCGTTTGGCGATGGTTTTTCGCATGATGTCATGCGGGGCCATGTCATAAGAATCAGGTTCATACAGAGCGAACACCCGATCGTCGGCCATTGCCTCGGGCGCGGCGAGAGCTGTCGTCGCCGGAATCGTGGCCGGCGCCGGAGCGGCGGCGATCGAGGCCTCACCCAAATCGGCCCGGCTGATGCGGCCGTTTGGTCCCGTCCCCGTCAGCGAGGCGATATCGATGCCGCGTTCGCGGGCCAGGCGGCGGGCGAGCGGCGTTGCGCGCGCGCCGTTGCCGGAGCGTGCAGCGTTCGAGTTCGCTGAGGCGGCAGCTGGAAACGCTGCGGGA
>JAYUAJ010000380.1:0-8487 GCA_043741375.1 Hyphomicrobiaceae bacterium
CTTTCTTATCGCCACTTACAAACCAACTCTCATTCTGGTGAGTGTCAAAGGGCAGCAGCTTTGGCAACTGCGCAGCCCCGGCCTGGCGGCATTCGAGAAAACCGGCCCTGCCTTTCGTGCGACGGCCGATGGCCGCCGTTTGTGGTTCGGCCTCGGCACGGGCGCCGCCGATCCAGTCGAATTCGATCTGATGACGGAGCGTCTCTTTCGCCAATCTGCAGCGCCCGACGACATCCTGCCGCCGATCGACGATCGGCTCAAGGTAACCGGCTGGAATGAGGAGGGCGAACCCAAGCTCAACGGCAAGTCCCTGCCACACAACCCCTACGAGATTTTCCGGGCGATGGCACAGCAGCCCGATGGCAACGGCTTTGTGCTCGGGTCTGAGTTCCAGCTCTGGCGATTCGACAGGGCCGGACGGCTGCTCTGGCCTGAACCCCGAAAGCCGCCCGCAGCGGTGCATGGCGTCAACATCACCCGCGACGGGCGGCTGCTGCTGGCGGCCTATGCCGACGGGACCATCCGTTGGCACCGTCTCAGCGACGGGGCGGAACTGCTCGCGCTCTATGTCGACACCCGCACGCTGGCCTGGATCGCCTGGACGCCCTCGGGCTATTTCATGTCATCGCCGGGGGGCGATGAACTCGGAGGGTGGCAGCTCAATCGCGGCTTCCATCAGGCTGCGGATTTCTTTCCGATGGCGCAGTTCCGCGACAGATACTACCGCCCCGATGTCATCAAGCTCGTGCTGGCAACGCTTGATGAGGGGGCCGCCCTATCGGCGGCCGACGCTGCCGCCCAGAACGAGGGGGGCAATGCGGCGCAAAACATTGCTGATCGCCTGCCGCCCGTGGTCACGATCCTGTCGCCGGCCGAGGCCAGCACGGTCGGGCCCGCCATGGTAACGCTCGAATATCAGATCCGCTCGCCGTCTGGCACTGGCGTCGCCTCGATCGAGGTGCTCGTCAATGGCCGGCCCGTCGGCGTCCGGAGTAGGCCCAATGGAGCGAACCGGACGGAGTTTCGGGGCATACTTGACGTCGAGTTGGCACCGGACATGGCTGGGCCAATCGAGCTAGGGCTTGTGGCCACGGCAGGCGGCCGCCGTAGTGCCCTGGCGCGGGTCACTGTCAAGGTCGCTGCGTCTACCCGCACGCCAGCGTCTGACGCCTTGCTGAAGCCAAACTTGTTCGCGTTGGTCATTGGCGTCAGTGATTACAGGATGCCGGGCATAGAGCCCCTGAAATTTGCCGCCAAGGACGCCGACGACATCGAGACATTGATCAACGGACAGGCCAACAGTAAGCTCTATGGACCTGCCAAGGTCATGAAGCTGACCAATGCGCAGGCGACCACATCGGCGGTCAAAGAGGGACTCGCTTGGCTGGACGCCAACGTCAAGCGCCGAGATGTCGGCCTGATTTTTCTGGCCGGCCACGGTTTGACTGACCCGCGGGGACGCTTCTGGTTCCTCACCGCTGATGCCGACAGGGACCATCTGGCGGCCACTGCGCTTTCGCGCGAGGATATCAACGTCACGCTACAGTCCCTGCGCGGCAGGGTGATTGTCTTTCTCGATGCGTGCCACGCGGGCAGCGCCGTCAGCAACCCGCTTGGCAGCGTGGATATGAACGACCTGGTGAGCGATCTTGCCCCGTCGGGGCTGGACATTGTGATCTTTTCATCGTCCTCCGGCCGGGAGCTTTCGTATGAAAGTCCCGAGTTCGGAAACGGAGCCTTCTCGAAGTCGGTTATCGAAGCCGTGGCGGATGGCCGGGCCGAACTTGGCAACAGCGGGCGCGTGACCACATCGTCACTTGATGCCTATGCGGTCAAGAGAGTGGGTAGCCTCACCCAAGAGCGCCAGCACCCGCTGATGTTCCGTCCAGCCCAAACGCCCGATTTCGATATTGCCGCCGTCCCCTAGGTCCGGTTCACGCCAAGCCAGCCTGCAAACAGATCCGCCCACGCCGTCTCTTCCCCTGCATCGACAACGATCCGCGCCGGGCAAGCGACCGGATCATGACGCATGGGCTGTTCATCGATCCCCGCTCGGCCGCGTCGGCATGACGGAGCGCGAAGCGCGCGCGTCTGGCCGCCCCGTGCTGATCGGCAAACGGCCAATGACCCGCGTGGGGGCCGGGCGGTGGAGAAGGGCCAGACCCAGGGCTTCGGGCGACGAAGCGGTTCAGTGCATCACCGCGATCATGTCCGTGGGAGCGCCTTACACCGTACTTCAGCGCACGGTTCTTGTCCATCCGACCGTATCCGAGCTGATACCGACGGTGCTGGGAAGCCTCGCTCCGATACGATGGTCCGGCCTAGATCTGTGTACGGATTAGAGATCGATCGGGCGCCGCCACCAAAGGCATGCAACGTGCCCGCTCGACACTTGGGTTGGCTGACTTTCGCGTGAATTCGGGACTTTATGGCGTGCCCAACGACGGCAACACAGTTCCAGAGCTTTTGGCTGCCGCAGTACAAAATGTGTATTGAACCTGCACCCTAAGACAGGGCTCGGTCGAATGGCCCCGAACGGCAGACGACTAGTCTCGGACCCCGATCCGCGCGATAGGGTGGGACGCCAGCCCGGTCTTTGAACCGGGCCGGCGGAGGTTCCTGTCGATAGTCGGAAAAGTCCATAATCCACCGCGCTTTTACACCGAAGGAGATCGCGGTGACTGTTGCCGATCGCAGCGACACGCGCCATCGGAATGTCGCCGCCACGTCGGCAAGCATCGTTTGGTGATTTCAGAGTAAAGCGCGTTGCGCTACTTCACGCTGATCGTGGTCCACATGCCGGACATATAGTGGCCAGGAATGTTGCAATAGATCAGATACGTTCCCGGCTTCAGGGTCACAGTCAGTGCGCCGGTTTTGCCGATATCAAGCTCCGAGACTTCGCCCAGATGCTCGGCCTTCTCTTCATCCACGCGGCTTTCATTGGCGTTGAACGGCAGCGGCTTGGTCGGGTCGGCGGCCGGTGACAGGATCATCTCATGGATCGTTGTCTTGGAGGCATTGATGACCTGGAACGTCACCACGCCCGGCGCGACCGTGTCTGGTTCGGCCTTAAGTGACATGGTCGCCTTTGTCATGTCGCCCTTCAGGCCCATGCCCAGTCTCAGGTCGAGATTGATGTCGGGAGACGTGTCGTTCAGGGTCACTTTCACGATGCTGTCGGCGGCTAGAGCCGGTTGGGCGCAGACCAGCATTGCCAGTGCGCTGGCCGCGAACAGCGTTGAGCCGAACATGTGAGTTTTCATGGGTCGTGTGCCTTTTCCTGATGGTTTGAACGATTGCCGAAGGATCCCGACGTCTGTCTCGGGCCGATCCCGCAACTGAGTTCACTGTAGCCATCGTCAGCTGGTCTCACCTTGATCTTGCGCAAGCGGATTATCGACTCCGGCCAGGGCGGCTTGATCGATGTCAAGGCTCGCCTCGCATCGACGGCGCAGCGTGCGGTCGCGAATTCACCCGGGCCTCTGCCCGATCCGTGCGCCCGTTTGGAGGACACCATAACGATCAAGACCATTCTCGTGTATCTGGACACCGAGGAGCACGCTGCTGACCTTATCGGTATCGCGGCCAGCATCGCCGAGGCCACGACGGCCCATCTCGTTGCGCTACATGTGGTGTCAGACGTCTTCGTGTCGGCGACGATGTCACTTGAGGCGATGGGAGAGATGATCGAGGCGGAGCGCCAAGCCTACGCGGCCAAGGCAGCCAGGATCGAGGTGCGTTACCGCCAGGCTGTTGCAGGGCTGCGTATCCCCAACGAATGGCGCGCGGTCCAGGCGCATCTTGAAACGGCTGCTGATGTGGTGATGCGACACGGCAGGACTGCCGATCTCATTGTCCTGGGACAGTCTGAACATGAGCTCGATGTCTTCGGAACGGACGTCTCTGAGGAAGTGATGCTGGGAGCAGGGCGTCCGGTGCTGCTGGTACCGCTGAAGGGTCGCAATGGACCCATCGGCAAGCGCATTTTGATCGCCTGGAAGGACAGCCGGGAAGCCGCGCGCGCCGTCTTTGACGCCCTGCCGTTCCTGGAACAGTCCGACATGGTCTACATCCTCAGCGTGAAGCCGGAACGGCGCCGCAGCACGGGAACCCCATCCCCTTTGACCATCCCCGCTGCAGACATCGCTGCAAGCCTCGCCCATCACGATGTTCGCTGCGAGATCGTCGAAGTGGTTGGCCCTGAGGTCACGGTGGCCGATGAGATCCTTAGTCAAGTGAAGGAACATCGTTGCGACATGGTGGTAATGGGTGGCTATGGGCACTCGCGGATGCGTGAGCTATTCTTTGGCGGCACGACACAAAGCATGTTCGATAGCCTCACCGTTCCAGTGCTGATGTCGCACTGAATGAGGGGGCTTGAGTGATCGGACGCCGCCGGGCAGAATGTTGGATGCGAAAACCAATTGTGCCGGCGGGCTCCCCTCATGACGGATGAACGCGGTCTGGCCGCCATTCCGAAGTTCACGCAACAGCAGCTGATTGCGCTCCTCAACTCAACTGTGGACGCCATTATCTCGATCGATGAGCAGCACCTGATCACGCTGTTCAACGCAGGCGCCGAGACGATATTCGGCTATCGCAGCCTCGATATCCTCGGGCAATCGCTCGACAGGCTGCTGCCGGACCGCATGAGGAGGCGCCACGCCGAGCACATTCGTCAGTTCAGCGCCTCGGCCGAAACCGCTCGTGTGATGGGCGAGCGGCGAGAGATTATTGGTCTGCGGCGGAACGGCGAAGAGTTCAGCGCCGAGGCGTCGATCTCCAAGCTGGATGTCGAAGGCCAACCCAGTTTCGTCGTCGTGCTCAGGGATATCACCCAGCGCAAGGAAATCGAGACGGCAATGCGCGAAAGCGAGAACCGCTTGACGCTGGCTGTTGCGGCCGGGCGCATTGGGCTCTTCGAGCATCAGCATGCGACAGATGAATGGTATTTTTCGCCGGTCTTTCGCGAAATCTACGACTTTGGACCTGATGAAAGCCTCACTCAGGCGTCCGCGCTATCGATTATCCCGAAAGAGGAACGCGACAGTGTTTTGAGTGCTTATCAAACCGCCCATGCTCCATCCGGCGACGGCAGATATGCGATCGAGCACCGGATCACGCGCAAGACCGGCGAGGAGCGTTGGGTTGCGATCAACTCGCGGACACTGTTCGATGGCGAGGGGACCTTGCGGCGCCCTGTGCGGACCATCGGCGCAGTGCGCGATACCACCGAACGCCGTCAGCGCGAGCAGGAACTTGAGGCGCGAATCGCCGAGCACACCAAGGCGCTGCGGCAAGAGATCAAGCAGCGCGAGGATGCCCAGGCTGCGCTGGTGCAGGCGCAACGCATGGATGCCCTCGGACAGCTGACGGGCGGTATCGCTCATGATTCCAACAATCTGCTGACGGTCATCGCCGGCAATCTCGAGATGATCGAGGATGAACTGCCTGACGGCCACGCCGCCCGGACATATCTGCGCGAAGCCCAGGAGGCCGCGCGCATGGGGGCGAGCCTCAATCAACGCCTGCTGACATTCTCAAGGCGGCGCAAGCTGGAGCCGCGCGTCATAAATCTCAACGACGACGTGCTGGCGATGACCGAATTGCTGAAACGCGCGCTCGGCGAAACCATCACGCTGACAACCGTTCTGAAGCCCGATGTCTGGCCAACGCTCGTGGACCCCGGTGAGATCGAGAACGCGGTCCTCAATCTTGCCATCAACGCGCGCGACGCCATGCCGTCCGGTGGCGAAGTGCGCGTCGAGACGTCCAACACGACGCTGGCTGACGATGGCGCGTTGCAGGCCCAAGGGCTCAAGCATTCGGATTTCGTAAAACTGACGGTTTCCGATACGGGTGTTGGAATGCTGCCGCACGTCGTCGCGCGCGTGTTCGAGCCGTTCTTCAGCACCAAAGGTCCGGCCAAAGGCACGGGGCTGGGGCTGTCAACTATCTACGGCTTTGTCAAGCAATCGGGTGGCCATATCACCGTCGACAGCGATGTCGGGAAAGGCACAACGGTCACGGTCTTTCTGCCGCGTGCGCTCGGGCAGGATGCGCGTAAGTCCGGCATGGCCGACGGCTTGGCGCCGGCCCAGGCCCGCGGCGAAGTCGTTTTGGTGGTTGAGGACAACGAGCAAGTCCGTAGACTGACGCTCGAACGATTGCGCCGGTTGGGGTACCACACGGTTGAAGCCGAAAGCGGTGCGGCGGCGCTGGCGATCCTCACACAAGGCAACAGGATCAATCTCATATTCAGCGATGTCGTGATGCCGGGCGGCATGTCGGGTTTCGATCTCGCCGCCGCCGCGCGGGAGCGGCTTCCCAGCCAGAAAATCCTGCTGACGTCCGGCTATACGTTCGACAGTCCTGAAGCTGACGAACAGCGGGTTCCTGAGTTGCGGCTGCTGCGCAAACCCTATTCGCTAGCCGACCTCGCCAAAGCCCTGCGTGAAGTGCTGGAAGCCTGAACGCGGCGACGTCAGCCCTTGCGCACGTCACCGGTAAAGACATAGCCGACATTGCGCACGGTCTTGATGTAGTTGGGTTCTTCGGGGTCCGGTTCAATCTTCTTGCGCAGCCGCGCCACCGCGCTATCGACCGAGCGGTCGACGGGGTTCCAGTCGTGCCCCTTCAAAACAGTCATGATGTCGTCGCGGGTCAAAACCCGTTGGGGATGACGCAGGAAAAGCTCGATCAGATTGAAGTCCGCCGTGGTCAAGACAATGGGTTCGCCTGAAGGCGACGTCAGGGAACGGCGCGAGACATCGAGCGTTCCGCCAGCGAAGGCATAGCGAAGACCGGCTGGAGCCAGCGTAGTTTGGGTGGGCGCAGTTGTCTCATAGCGGCGCAGCACCGCCCGCACGCGCGCCACAACTTCGCGTGGGCTGAACGGCTTGGTGACATAATCGTCAGCACCGAGCTCAAGTCCCACCACCCGGTCAATCTCGTCGTCTTTGCCCGAGATGATGATGATCGGCAGATTGTGCTTGGCGCGTATCTCGCGCGCGAGGGCAAGCCCATCTTCGCCGCCTAGCCACAGGTCCAGCGTAATGAGAGAGATGTCCTGGCTGTCCAGCTGCTTGAACAGTTCGTGGCCGTCGCTGGCCTCCGAAACGCGAAATCCCTCTTTTTCGAAGCGTCCCCGCAGCAGCGTCCGGATCTGCGGCTCATCCTCGACGATGAGGATATGGATTGCCGGTTCGGTCATCGCCACTCGCTTCTTGGTTGGCCGATCCTCTGTGCCTAGCATGACCCATCCGGCGCCCGCGCACAATTCGTCACAAATGAACACTTCGCGGGCAAACACCTGTGACTTGGGTTTGGTCCATTGCCTCTGCAACCCGCTGATAGGCGGCAAAATTCAGGGGATTGAGATGTTCGCAGAGACCCAGGACTTCCATGCCGCGCAATACCGGTTTTCACCGGCCCAACCGGAGCGGCGGGCCACGCCCAAGGGGCCAAGAAGCCTCGATGAGTACCTGTCGCGCGGCACGGTACGCGGTATTGAAGCCAAAGAACATCTGTTTGCCGAGGGGGACGCCAAGACGTCGATCTATCGGGTTCTGAGCGGCGCGCTGTGTCTGTACCAGGTTCTCCCCGACGGGCGGCGCATGGTTATCGATTTTGCCTATGCGGGCGACGTGGTCGGACTTGAATCTGGCACGTCCGCCACGTGCAATGCTCAAGCCACCGTTGCAACGCGCGTGACATGCGTGTCGTCGGCGATCCTGGAGCGAGCCGCTGACAACGACCCTCGCATCGCCATGCAGCTGTTCCACACTATGGCCCGCACTATCGATGTGATGCGCGACCATCTGGTCAGCGTCGGGCAGCGCAGTGCCACCGAGCGCCTGGTGAACTTCCTGCTGACGCTATCCCGGCGACGCGCTGGCGGGTGTGGCGACGACGACACGATTGAGCTGCCGATGACCCGGACAGATATTGCCGATTTCCTCGGCCTCACGATCGAAACGGTCAGCCGGACGCTGTCAAAGCTGAAAGCGTTGAACTGTATTGAAATAGATCAAGGCACCACCATTCGATTGATGGATATGGTGGCGCTAGAGGCGATGGCTGAAGGCGCGCCATGCTGATGCTGTGCCCGGACGATGTCTGGGCTCCGGACCGGCGCGAGAATGGAACGACAATGGACCAACGTGGGACCATATCAACGAGAGTATCTATTGCGGTGCTCGATGATCAGGCCCGGCTTTGGCAGCTACTCGCGGCGTTGTCGAATGATGGTGTCTCTCTGTCGCAGTGCAGCCTGTGGGGCTTTCCAGGCATTCTGGCAGACTTGGAGATTCCAAGTGCTATCCCCGCGCCCCAACGAAGCGATCTTGTCACGCTACTGGCCGATGCGGGCAAGACCGTAATGCTGAGCCATACGTGCATACTGGCGGTACGCAGCGGCGCGTCATTCGAGCGGCTCATGCATGTTGCCCAGGCCCAACCGCCCGAGTGGATGCACGATGAACT
>JAYUAJ010000381.1:0-3654 GCA_043741375.1 Hyphomicrobiaceae bacterium
CGCCGTAGTCCTTGGAGCGCTGATCGATATTGTCGATGGAAAGCGCGATCGAGGCGCCGGTCGTCAGCTGGGGTCCGCCGGGTTTGGCGAATACGCCCGACAGGATGCGGACCGTATCGGGCTCCTGGCGCTGCGTTGTGAAACGTGACGTGCCCGGCCGGCGCTTGTCCAGATAGGGCTGGATGTCTGTTTCGGTGAGGGCCACACCGGGCGGGCAGCCGTCGACGACGCAGCCGATGGCCGGCCCGTGGCTTTCACCCCAGGTGGTGAGCCGAAAAAGATGTCCAAAGGTATTGTGTGACATGGCGGATCCGTAACAGTTTTGGCGGCGACTTCGCAGCGACTACAGCAGGCGCACGGCCCCGCCTTCGATCAGCATCACCTTATCCTGCGGGACCGTCAGGCGCAGGATGGCCTCCGGTGGCAAACCTAGAACGTATCCGCGCAAGCAGCGCATGATGCCGCCATGCGCCACAACCACGGTCGGCGTCGTCACATCGTCGAGCCAGGCCTGAACGCGCACCATGACCATGGCGTAGCTTTCGCCGTCGGGCGCGGCATGGTCATAGCCTTCGGCCTGCCGGGCCCGGTACGGTTCGGGATCGTCGCGCCGGATTTCATCCCAGGACTTGCCTTCCCAGCGGCCGAAGTTGATCTCCAGCAGCCGGTCGTCGAGGTCGAACGGCGTTTCAGGCAGCCTCAGGCAACTGCGCGCGATTTGCATGGTCTGGCGCGTGCGCAAGAGCGGACTGGCGACGTAGTGCATCTCGGTTGGCTCATTGATCACGTCCGCCAGCACGCCGCCGTTGCGAAGAGCTTGACCGCGCCCCTTGGCGTTCAGCTCGATATCCATCCGCCCTTGCAGCCGTCCGGCGGCGTTGTAGTCAGTCTCGCCATGGCGAAGAAAATAGATCGGGGGTCTGGGCATTGGTTGGGCCTTGCTGGCGAAACATGGTTTTAGCCTCTGCTAACAGCATTTGCGGCCGCCGGCACCTGTTCGCTCGCCGCGACAAGCTTGACCTGGCGTGCGAACCCGCAAATGATCAACTCTGAGCAACATGAGAAAAGGTATCCGGTGGCAAAGGCTGGGACGTTTGAGGAGGTCTTGGGAGGCGGCGGACCCAGCGCAGGAGGCAAGCCGCGCGGCTTCTGGCGGCAGTTTCTCGTGTTCGTCGGCCCCGGGTACCTGGTAGCTACCGGCTATATGGATCCCGGCAACTGGGCAACGTCCATTGCAGGCGGATCGGCGTTTGGCTACCAGCTGCTGTTTGTTGCCCTGCTGTCCAGCCTGATGGCCATTGTCATGCAATCGCTGGCGGCCCGGCTCGGCGTGGCCAGCAATCGCGACCTTGCCCAGATTTGCCGTGAGGCGCTGCCACGTCCGCTGTCGCTACTGTTGTGGGCGCTCGCCGAAATCGCGATTTGCGCCACCGATCTGGCCGAGGTGATCGGCACCGCAATTGGGCTCAATCTTTTGTTTGGCATCCCGATCGGTGTCGGCACGCTGTTGACGGCAGCCGATGTCTTTCTGATTCTGGCCCTGCAACGCCTCGGCTTCCGCTGGATCGAGGCGTTTGTGATGGCGCTGCTGGTCTTGATCGCGGTTTGTTTTGTCGGTCAGGTCATCCTTGCCCGGCCCGACTGGGTCGCCGTCGGCGCTGGGCTGGCGCCGCCAATCAACCTCATTTCGAACCCGACCGCACTCTATCTGGCCATCGGCATGATCGGTGCAACGGTCATGCCGCACAACCTCTACTTGCATTCGAGCCTCCCGCAAACCACGCGAGACCTGGGCGAGGGCATTGAGCAGAGACGGCGGTCGCTGCAACTCATCACGCTCGATACCGTCATTGCGCTGGCTTTTGCGCTCGTCATCAACGCCTCGATTATCATTATTGCCGCCGCTGCGTTCAACGCCCGCGGCCACGCGGCGGTGACCGACATCTCGGATGCGTATCGTCTGATCTCGCCACTGCTGGGCGCACCCTTGGCCGCAACGCTGTTCGCCATCGCGCTGCTGGCCTGCGGCTTCAACTCTACCATCACGGCGACGCTCTCTGGACAGATCGTCATGGAGGGCTTCTTGAACCTGCGGCTGCCCAATTGGCTGCGCCGCCTGGTCACCCGCGCCATCGCCATCGTACCGGCGATCATCACGGTACTGTGGTTCGGCGAGGCGTCAATCGGGCGTCTGCTGATCCTAAGCCAGGTCGTCCTTAGCCTGCAGCTGCCATTTGCGATGATTCCGCTAGTGCTGTTCACGGCCAATCGCAACACCATGGGCGCGCTGCTTGCCCCGCGCTGGCTGACTGGCCTGGGCCTCGCGATCGCTGTGCTGATCAGCGGGCTGAATGTCTGGTTGATCGCCCAATTGCTCGCTGGCGGCATCGGCTAACCAAAGCTGCGATTGCGCCCTCGCAATACCCACTTTGACCATTGCCCAGGGCCACTCCCCTCGCTAAAGTCTTTCGCAACCATAGAGTTATGATGTGCCATGGGGTCCTGCGCTGCGCTGTTGCGGGCAAGTCACGATGCACCGTGAATAAATATCGTTGCAATGTTGCGGGCGGCTTTCGGGGGTGGGTAGCATGCGTAGGTGCAATGCCGTAACCCGCGTCGCCTTGGCCGCGCTGCTGGCAGCAGTGCTTGCCGGATGTGAACGGCCGGTGGAGATTACCTCTAAGCCGCCCGAAGGCACCGGTTCTCCGGCCGCCGAGAGTGCCCCCGCCGCGATCTACGTCTCGGCTCCGGTCGATCTTGGCAAGATCGAAGACGAATTCGTCCGTTTACTGCCCGTCGAGGTTGCGCAAATCGCACGCCGGCTGCCGCGCGCCGCGTGCCAGACCAGCAGCACCAAGAAGATCTGTCTCGACGCCCGCGTTTGGGGCCGCGTCGTGCGCGATGGGCAAGTGAAAATGGTCGGGTCCGCGCAAGGGCTCGAGCTGAAAATCCCGCTGCACTACGAACTGACCGCCCAGCCGGTCGGGTCCGGTCCGGCAACAACGGTCGCGGGCGCCCTGACGGTGACGGCGTCTTATGCCATGACGATGGACGACCGTTGGCAACCCGCCCTGAAGCTCGGACAAGGCTTTACCTGGCCCGATGGGGCCAAAATCAAAGTCCTGGACGGGGAGACCAGTATTCAGGCCGACGTCGAGGCTGTACTTTCGCAGAAATTGTCAAAGCTACCGCAGACCGTCCTCGTCGGACTGTTGCCCTCGCATCTGCGCTCCGAGGTTGAGTTGGCATGGCGATACTTGCATTACCCGATCGCGCTGTCCCTGGATCGGCAGATTTGGATGCGCGGAACCCCGGTTGGTCTCCGCTTCGGCGGTGTTGCCGCAGTGGCCCAGGGATATGAGATGCGCATGGCCATCGCGGCCAAGTTGCAGACCTACGTCGGCGACCGGCCCGCGCCGCTTCCTCCCTCGCCGCTCCTGCCGCTTGGCTCAGGGTCCGAACCAGGCGGTGGCGGTATCCTGCTGCCGGCCGAGATCAGCTATCAGGCGCTGTCTGCCGACGCGGCCAAGCATCTGCCGCCGGTGCCAGCGATCGGCAACAATTTGACGCAACAGGTACGCGTGACGGACCTGACCTTCTATCCGTCTGGAAAGCGCTTGGCGGTTGGCGTGCACCTCAATCTGCCCAGCAATG
>JAYUAJ010000382.1:0-3653 GCA_043741375.1 Hyphomicrobiaceae bacterium
TTAATTCTTAGGCGAAAGCCGGCTTTGGAGTAGGGGACGATGGACTACCTGCAGCATTTCGCCAACGCGGTCGACGCCGTACGCAAGGAAGGCCGTTACCGGGTGTTTGCGGATATCATCCGCCATGGCGGCAGTTTTCCTCAGGCGACACAGCATGTCGACGGTGCAACCCGTCCGGTCACGGTGTGGTGCTCGAACGACTACCTCGGCATGGGCCAGCATCCGGCAGTGCTCGCGGCCATGCACGAGGCGATCGACAAGGCGGGAGCAGGGTCGGGCGGAACGCGCAACATTTCGGGAACGACCCATTACCACGTGCAGCTGGAGCATGAGCTCGCCGATCTGCACCAGAAGGAGCGGGCACTGCTATTCACGTCTGGTTACGTCGCCAACGAGGCCGCGCTCTCGACGCTGTCGCGACTGTTGCCCGGCGTCATCCTTTTTTCCGATGCCATGAACCACGCCTCCATGATCGAGGGCATCCGCCACGGCGGGGCGTCCAAGCGCATCTGGAAGCACAATGATCTCAAGGACCTGGAGCGGCAGTTGGCCGAGGCTCCGGCAACCGCTCCGAAGCTGATCGCTTTTGAATCGGTCTACTCGATGGACGGGGACATCGCCCCGATCGCGGAAATCTGCGCCCTTGCCAAGCGCTTCGGCGCCCTCACCTATCTCGATGAGGTTCACGCGGTTGGCCTCTATGGCAAGCGCGGCGCTGGTGTCGCCGAGCGTGAAGGCCTGCTCGACCAGGTCGACATTATTGAGGGCACGCTCGCCAAGGGTTTCGGCCTGGTTGGTGGCTATATCGCGGCCGCGTCGGTAATCATCGAAGCCATCCGGTGCTACGCGCCCGGTTTCATCTTTACAACCTCCCTGCCCCCGGCGATCGTCGCCGGAGCACTCGCCAGCGTGCGCCACGTGAAGGGCGATTCGGCACGGCGGTCGGAGCTGCATGCCCGCGCCGCCGAGGTGAAGCGCCGTCTGACGGCGGCCGGTCTGCCGGTGCTCAAAAACCCCAGTCACATTGTGCCGGTAATGGTAGGAGATCCGGTGGTCTGCAAATCGCTTTCGGACCAGCTGCTGGATCGCTTTGGGATCTATGTCCAGCCCATCAACTATCCCACTGTGCCGCGCGGCACGGAGCGGCTGCGCTTAACCCCGAGCCCCGTGCACAGCGATGCGGACATCGCAAATCTGGTGACTGCCTTGGAACAGCTCTGGAGCGAACTCCGGTTGGCCAAAGCAGCCTGACGGCGGCCTCAATGAGCCATGAACACCGGCAAGTCCGCATTCAGCAGAATGTGGTTGGTCGCTCCACCAAAAATCATCTGGCGCAGGCGGCTCTGCGTATAGGCTCCCTTGATGACAAGGTCGGCGCCCCAGGTTGCGGCCTCAGCCAGGAAGGCCTCGCCGGTTGAGCGGCTTCCTGGTGGCACAGTCCGCCCGCTCGCGGCCACGCCATTCGCTTTCAGATTGGCCGCAATGGCTCCAGCCAGTGGGCCGGGCACTCCCGCACCCTCGATATCCAGCACCAGAACCTCTTTTGCCCGCTCCAACAACGGCATCGAGAACGCTACGGTGCGCGCCGATTCGGTGCTGCCATTCCAGGCAACGAAAATCCGCTGACCGATGGTTGCCAGCGGTTTCGGCGGAGCTATCAATATCGGCCTGCCACTCTCGAACAATGTCGTTTCCAGCAGCCCCATGCGCGGGCCGGTGCCGTCGCGCTGACTGCGGCCGAACACGGTCAGGTCGAAAGATCGTGCGTGCGCCGCCAATGCAATATCATCCAAGGGCTCAATATCGCGCCAAGCGTAGCGCATGCCGTCGCCGATCAGGGTGCCCTTCGGGACGGCCAGACGCTGCGCCTGCGTCTCGGCGATGCGCCGCAACTCTTGAGGGTTTGCGAGGGCCGCAGGCAACTGCGGCACCGGCACGCCACCAAACGCGCCCGCGATGTAAATGTCGGTGGCGAGCGATCGTACGGGGATGGCCTCGATGCAACTTCCCCAATGGCCGGCAACAGCGGCCGCGCAATCGAAAACCGATGGGATTTGTTCGTGCCGTTCGATTGGCAGCAACAGCGTCTTGAACGTCATGTGCCCCTCATGCCAGGACAGAGGATGCTATTGGCGGGGCCCACCGCCAATGCGCACTACCGGCAATATTGCATAGCGGCGCAGGAATTGTGGCTTTACTGGTTCGTTACGGCACGAACCTCCCCGGCAATGCCGACATACCCTTCTTCGCGGCTGATCGTAGTCTTCCACCAGCTGCCGTTGGTGTCTTGGTAGTGTCGCTCGACGTCGTATACGGCGACGCCGAGACCGATGCCGTCGACAGACAACCGGCCGATCACCTGCAGCACGGTGTAGGCATTGACAACGATATCCCGCCTGGTCGTGGTCAGCGACAACTGAGCGTTGTTCAGAGTTTGTTGCGCGGTCAGCACATCGATTTCCGTGCGTTGCCCGACCTGGAGTTCAGCCCGTACGCCTTCCAACGCGATGCGTGCGGAGTCGACTTGCGTCTGGTTTGCGGTCAACTGCGCCCGTGATGCCTCTAGCGTCGACCAAGCCGTTATGACGTCCGAGCGCGCTTGAACCCTGGCCTGCTCGATGTTCTGCAGCTGCGCCTGACGGGTCTCTTTCTGCTGCCGGATCTGGGCTCGCACGGAGCCACCTTCATAGATCGGCACCACGATTTGTCCCGTTATGCTGGCCGATGTCGTCGCGCCACTAAGCGAACCGCTCAGCTCGGACGAGTTCAAACTTCCGTTCAGGGAGACCTGCGGCAACAATTCGCCGTAGAGTTTCCGGATCGTGTGGTCCGAAGCGTCTTTCAGATAGGCGGCTTGCACCACGGAAGGCCGTGACGCCATCGCGGTTTCAATTGCGTCCTCAAGCCGTCGCGGCAGCAGCTTAAATGGCGGCGCAGGGTCGATTACGGCTTTGGGGGCGTGTCCGATCACCAACAAATAACTGGCTGAAGCAGCTCGCAAATTAGCCTTAGCGAGTTCCAATTGCGACTGCGCCGCAGCCAAGCTCGCGCGCGCTTGCTCAACGTCCGTCTTTGTCACTTCGCCGACATCGAAGCGAGCTTTGACCTGCTTGAGTTCCTTGCCAAGCACATTGACATTGCTGGTCTGAATATCCAGGGCGGCACGGTCGCGTATCACGTTCATGTACGCCGTCACAGCAGCCAACAGTATCGTTTGCTCGGTGTTGCGCAGAACTTCACGTTGCGCCCGGATGTTCGCGTCGGCCTCGCTGACAGCGGCTCGCGTCTGCCCGCCGCTGTAGATCGACTGCTTTGCCGTTAACGAATAGGCCTTCGAAAAGGAAGTTCCGTCGGAGGGAGACTTTGGATCGCTGTGCGTGTCGGTGACCGTGTAGCTAGCCGAACCGGACACCGTTGGCCGATATCCAGACTGCGCAAGCGCCAGAGTCTCGTCAACGCTGCGCAACTGCGCCCGCGCGCTCTGCAGCTGCGGATTGGTGGCATAAGCGTCTGCCAGCGCTCCAGCCAAGCTCTCGGCGTGCGACGTTGGAGCGCCAATCACCAGCGCCGAGAACACCGCGACAATCGCCGACGTCCTCATTAGCGAGCGTTTCAGCTCTCGGCCATGGGAGGCAGTTCGCATCGAAAAACCC